>JAAYPH010000180.1 GCA_012519955.1 Candidatus Epulonipiscium sp. | reverse complement strand
TGTTGTAGGAGACTCAATTATAACAGAAAACAGGGGGTCATTGTTTTTTTATTTAAAAAAACTCTGTAACCCTTGATATATAAAGAAGTTGTAACAAACAACGGGGTGTCATACTTGACACTACCACCAAAGCAGTAGGAGGTAAAAAATGAAACAAGTGAGTGTTGTATTAAAAAATGAAGCAGGTCTCCATGCACGACCAGCAAGTATGTTTACAAGAACAGCGGCAAAATATCAATGCAATATCAAAGTGGTGAAAGGTGAGCAGGAGGTTAATCCCAAAAATATCTTATCCTTAATTACAATGAATGTAAGAAAAGGTGAAAGCATCACCATTATCGCAGATGGAATAGATGAAAATGAGGCGGTGGCAGCACTGCAATCCTTAGTAGAAAATAATTTTCCAGAATAGCGGAAGAGAAAAAGAGTAGCTTAGAATATCGAAGTACCTTGTCTGTAATGGCAGAGGTACTTTTTTATTTAATAGTTAAATTGATAGTCATAGCAGGTATTTAATTGTAATATTTTTATACATCTAGGAAAAGATAAAAATAGACTTTTAATATAGGAGGAGTATTTATGCCGGAACAACCGAGAAATGAAAAAAAGTCTATTTTTAAAAGATGGTGATTTTGGGTATTAATTATATTAATTGTATTAGCCTTGGCGAGTTTAGGAGGGAAAGATAAAACTCAAAATCAAACCCAGGAACCTGCTCCCCAGGAAGAAGTCACCACTCCGCAGGATACTACACCGCAAGAAACGCAGGATGAATTCGAAGAACCAGCGGAAAAAGACAAAAAAGAGGAAGAAACACCGACAGATACTGCAGACAATACGGTTGATGAAAAGCAGGAAGGAATTGAGTTTTCAAATGTGTTAATCAATACCGATATGGGCATGACAATGGTTTACGGCGATGTAAAGAATAATGATACAAAGGCGCATACCTTTACTGTAAAAGTTACATTTTATGATAACGCCGGAAAGATCGTAGGAACTGCCAGCGGCGCTGTAAATGATTTAAATGGCGGAGAAACAAAACTTTTTGCAGCCATCGGTACCGATGACATATCTTCCGCAGAAAGTCATAAGGTTCAGGTGGATACAATGATAAGTACGGAAGACAACAGTCCTTCGGTCATTGCTTTTTCCGAGCCGCTTATAAGAGCTGAAGGAGGCGTTACCATGGTAGATGTAGATACCACCAATAATGATACATCCACCCATTCATTTACTGTGCTCATTGGTTTCTATGATGAAAACAACAAATTAATAGGTGCAGCCACTGGGGCTATGAATGATTTAAGTGCAGGTGAAACAAAAACCCTTTCGGCAATGGCCAACGGAGATTTCTCAAATGCTGCGAGTAATAAAATTTTTGTGGATGCGATGGTAAGATAAAAACAGACCTTGAAGAAACCCTTCAAGGTCTGTCTTAAAAATAGGAGGGATTTTAGAATTTAAAGGTTTCAACTAAGTGTTTTAAATGGTCTGCCAGATTTTTAAGGGATTCAGCGTCCTGGGCGATTTCTTCTATGGCGGTGGATTGCATTTCTACGGAGGCCAGCACTTCCTGAGAAGCGGAGGCAGATTCTTCAGAAATTGCGGCAATTTCTTCAATAGCAGTTATAACTTGATTCTTGTTTTCATTCATATTTGCTATGCCTTTTAACAGCACTTCAGTTTCATAAATAACTTCTTTTATAGATTCATCTATATGGTTAAAGGCGGATATAGTATGGTTTGAAGCTTCATTGGACTGCTCTAAAACCATATTTAATTCTTGAAGCTTTTTCTGTACACTTTCAATTGAGTATTGTACTTCTTTGATGGTATAATCTATATCCTTTGAGGACTTAGCAGTTTGTTCGGCTAATTTACGGATTTCACTGGCAATGATGCCAAATCCCCTTCCGGATTCACCGGCCCTGGCAGCTTCTATGGTTGCATTAAGGGAAAGAAGATTCGTTTGACTGGCAATGCTTTGAATTGCTTTTGTGATTTCACTGATGGAAGAAGATTTTTCTTCAAGGTTCGTTATACTTTCTAAAACATAAGCTTTTGATTCATTATAGGCTTCTACTCCTTCCTTAAGTGCCTTTACTGCAAGCATACCATTGGTTTTAGCTTCATTGGTTTTATTCATATATACCTGAATTTGATTGCTCCTATTAAAAATATTGTCTATTTCCTTACCTAATTCAGAGAGTTTGATGCTTCCATTTCGCGCCTGATTTGCTTGGGAAGTGGCCCCCTGTGCCAATATTTCTGCAGTATGGGCGATCTCATCACTTGCTGTGGCATTTTCAGTGGAAGAAGACGCTATACCTTGGGCGGATAATAAAAGATCCTGTGAGATTTTAGAAATGATCTCTATCATTTCCCGTAATCTTTTTCTCATTTCAATTACCGATTTTGCCATAACCCCAATTTCATCTTTAGATTGTGTTAAGGCGGCGTAATTTTGATCATACACTAGATCGAATTTAGATGTTTTTTCAACTAAATCTGTAATGAGATGAATCGGTTTTGTTATCGTATTACCGATCAAAATGGCTATAATAGTTGTTACAATTCCACTGACGAATAAAAGAATGATCATATAGCCAAAGATTTTATTGATTTCAGCAGTTACTTCGTTATGGGGAGCATTGGCAATTAAAATGAATCCGTTAGACAGTTTAGAATATCCAAGGATTTTCTTTTGGTTTTCAAAGGAATACTTTACTACAGAACTGTCGGAAGTTTCCATTGTGTCAGCGACTATTTTTAAAGAGCCGTTTTCTACGGTTTTCAAGTTTTCATTCATGGAAAACTTAGGATGAACCAGAAAATCATAATTGGCATTAAGCAATGAGCCATAACCGGTTTCATAAAATTTCATATCATTTACGATACTCTTAAAATACGCAAAATCAATATTCATTCCTACGACGCCTATGATTCGTTGATCCTTCTGTACAGGATATGTGTAAGAGATGATTTGGGTATTGGAATGGATGTCCGTATTCACGTCACTCCAAAACCCTCTGCCCTTCATAATAGGTTCATAGAACCACTCCATACCTTCTTTATATGGATTAAAATCCTCTGAGGTATAAGGAGTGTCCATGAGAAATTTACTGGAGCTGTTATTCCTTCTATAGGAGCAATAATTAAGATCCTTTGTAAGCTCCGGGTTTAGGTAAAAATAAGTACTAACTACTTCCTCAAAGGGTTCTCCAAAATCTTCAAGCAGAGGACCTATATGCTCTTTATACTCCTCTAAATACATACAATCATTTATCCTGCTAGCATCAAATTCCGATACTATGCTTTGGGCCAAAAAACGTACCCGATCTTCTGTATTTTTTAATATGGTATTAAATTCTTGTGACTTATTTTCGATATTCATAGAAAGTACTGTCTTTGCAATTTCTTCAGAAAGTTGAATCCCCTTGGAAAATATGCCTATGTCCAGTAACATCATTGCTGAAATAGAACAGATGGTCATTCCAAGGATGAGTTTCGTCTTGATTTTTTTCAATCCTCTCATTCCTTTCGAATAATTTGTACTCTGTATTATATATATGCAGACATATGTTAATTTGGGACAAATTTTGATAAAAAACGACATAAATAAAAATTAATAAAAGTGTAAGAAATAATTATTTTATGCCGATAATTATAATGAATAGATAATTAAGAAAGAGAGGAAGATTACAATGGATAATTATCAAGCAATTTTAGACTTTTTTAGCAATGCAGATAAACCTGTGAGTGCAGGACAAGTTGCAGAGGCAACCGGTATAGAGAGAAAAGAAGTGGATAAAATAATGAAAAAGCTTAAAGAAGAAGAAAAAATAGTATCTCCAAAAAGATGCTACTGGGAACTCAAGAAATAATACATAATAAAGAGCCTTCATTAATATATTAATGGAGGTTTTTTATTAATAATTAGGAACTTATATTCATTGTAATTATCATCATAAATTAGTAATATATAAATATAGTATTATGGGAGGGCATGACGATTGAGAACAGTTAATTGTGCAAGATGCGGAAGGTTATACGAATATAATGGTATATCTGATTACTGCCCGATTTGTATGCAATATGATGAAGCAAATTTTCAACGAATCAAAGAATACCTCAACGAACATCCAAAGGCAACGGTAATGCAAGTAGCGACTGGATTAGATATCCCTGTCAAAATGATCAAAAAATATTTAAGAGAAGGAAGACTTGAGATTGTTGAAGCAGAAAACTTCTTTCTGGAATGTGAAAAATGTGGAGTGCCTATTAAGACGGGAAGATTCTGTGATAGTTGCATAAGAGATTTGGACAGCGGTATCAAAAAAGTAATCAATGAAGCAAAAAGCAATATAAACAATATAAACAATATAAACAATAGAAGATCCAATGAAAAAATGAGATATTTAGATAAAAATAAAATAAAATAACCGAGGCATATCCCCGGTTAATTTATTTTTGTGTTTATTACCCGCATTGCATTCAGTACTGCAATTAAAGCAACACCTACATCGGAAAATACTGCAGCCCACATTGTAGCAAAGCCAAAGGCTCCTAAGGCTAAAACAAATATCTTAACACCAAGGGCAAAAATGATATTTTCCCATACAATACGGCGGGTTTTATTGGCAATTTTAATGGCAGAGACAAGCTTTGAAGGTTCATCGGTCATAAGGACAATATCTGCTGCTTCAATAGCGGCATCGGAGCCTAATCCTCCCATTGCAACGCCTATGTCCGCCCTTGCAAGAACTGGCGCATCGTTGATTCCGTCTCCTACAAAGATTAGTTTTTGTTTTGAAAGCATTTGATTTTGGATAAACTCTAATTTTTCTACTTTTTCATGGGGAAGCAGCTGGCTGTGGAATTCATCCAGTTTGAGTTCTTCTGCAATTTCTTTAGCAGTCGAATGATGATCCCCTGTCAGCATAACAGTTTTCTTAATGCCTAAGGCCTTTAATTCTTTAATTGCCTTAGAGGAGTCTTCTTTTATTTCGTCAGAGATTACAATAAACCCTTCATAATTTCTTTCCACAGCAATATGAACAAGGGTTCCGGAGGTACTATCCTCTACAGGAATACTATGTTCAAGCATCAATTTTTTGTTTCCGACCAATATTTCTTTCCTATCTATCGTTACCTTAACCCCATGACCGGGTATTTCTTCTACCACAGATATTCTGCTTTTATCTATGTCTTTTTCATAAGCTTTTAGAATAGAAAGGGCAATGGGGTGAGTGGAATAACTTTCCGCCAATGCAGCACATTCGAGTAAAACTTCTTTTGAAAGATTTCCGGTAGGGTTAATCCGTGTTACTTTAAATACGCCTTTTGTTAAAGTGCCCGTTTTATCAAATATAACGGTATGAACATCGTTTAAAGCTTCTAAAAAATTGCTGCCTTTTATGAGAATACCGTTTTTGGAGGCCCCTCCAATCCCACCAAAAAATCCAAGGGGGATAGAAACAACCAATGCACAGGGGCAAGAAATTACAAGGAAAATCAGCGCCCTATAAACCCACTCTGAAAAGGTTGCACCTGGGATCATCAGAGGAGGGAGAAATGCAAGAAGCGCTGCGGAAATTACAACGGCAGGGGTATAGTACCTTGCAAACTTAGTAATAAAGTTTTCTGTTGGGGCTTTTTTGCTGCTTGCATTCTGTACCAAATCCAATATTTTCGATACGGTGGACTCAGAAAAAAGCTTAGTGACCTTGATTGTTAATAATCCCCTTTGATTAATAGAACCTGAAAGTACTTCATCTTCTGCTTTAACTTCTCTCGGAAGGGATTCACCGGTTAGAGCGGATGTATCCAGGGTAGAAGTTCCTTCTACAACGATACCGTCTAAAGGAATCTTTTCACCGGGTTTTACAAGAATCAGATCCCCGATTGTTACTTCTTCAGGAGATACTACTTTACTTCCATCTTCAAGCTTTAGATGCGCATAGTCCGGTCTAATATCCATTAGAGCCTGAATGGATTTTCTTGAGCGATTGACTGCCAAATCCTGAAAGAATTCTCCGATTTGATAAAAGACCATTACAGCAACTGCTTCAGGAAATTCTCCAATAGCAAAGGCACCTATGGTGGCAAGCGCCATTAAAAAATTCTCATCAAAAACCTGCCCTTTAAAAATATTCTTCAGGGCTTTTAATAATACTTCCGTACCGACAAATAGATAACTTGCTAAAAATATCAATTTTTCCGCCAATGGAGACAGAGGAAGAATAAAAGCCAAAGCATAAAGCACAATACCAATGCCAAGAATGATGAGTTCTTTATAGTCTTCTTTTTCTTCTTTCCTTGTTTCTCTTGCAGTATTTTCTAATACACAAATACCTGGTTCTACAGATGTAGCGATAGCTGACGCTTCTTCTACGATAGAAACTATTTTACTGGGGGAGTTTATTTCTAATGTGAGCTTTTGAGATACAAAATCTACATAGGCATTTTGAACTCCCGGAATAGCTTTCACTTGAGTTTCAATTTTTGAAGCACAGTTGGCACAATCCAACCCTTCTAAAATCAGTTCTTTTTTTACCATAGGATTTCCCCCTTAAATTACTCATTCACATGTTCTAAGCCCTGAGCAAAGATTTGGTTCACATGATCATCCGCCAGAGAATAGTAAATTACTTTTCCATCTTTTCTATACTTTACAAGTCTTGCTTGCTTTAATACTCTCAGTTGATGAGAAATAGCCGATTGCGTCATTCCAAGAAGTGCTGCGATATCGCATACACACATTTCGGAAGCTGACAGGGCATGAAGGATTCTGATTCTCGTACTGTCCCCAAATACCTTAAAGAGTTCTGCCAAATCATATAGACTTTCTTCAGGGGGCATAGATTTTCTTACCTTTTCTATAATATCTTCATGAAGCACTGTACAATCACATTTTTCTATTTCGCTGTATGCCATCATAAGACTCCTTTCCATACTTGAACATATGAACGAGTATTCATATATTAATTACATTATATAACATTTAGAATTGTAGTCAATAGTTATGTGAAAATTTTATAAAGATTTACTTTATCTCAACCTTATGTTAACATTAACAAAGATAAAGTGATTAGAAACGAGGTAGAAAAAATGGGGTATAAACTCATCGGGCTTGATATGGATGGAACCTTGCTTAATTCAAAACATGAAGTCACCTTAAATACCCAAAGAGTACTTAAGGAATGTATGGAAAAAGGTATTAAAGTGGTATTGGCTTCAGGTCGTTTATGGGAATCCATGTATGCCTTTACGAAACACTTAGGGTTAGTGGATGAATACGTTTCCTTAAATGGAGCTGTTATTACTTCTCCTAAAGATCAACAAAAGGTTTTTAAGGCATTTCTTAAAGATGAAGATTATCATTATCTTCTTCACCAATTAAAAGACATTCAAATGCCAGTGTATGTGTTTGATATGGACAGGTATTATACACAAAAGAACTGGGACGATAAAGAATCTATAGAAGAAATATCAGGGATGAATGCAGAACTTATAGAGGATTTTTATTCCATCAAGCATCCTACGAAGATTCTTCTTTCTTTTCAGAATGAAGAAGAAATTAAAGCATTAACAGAAAGGATTCAGCACCCGGATTATAAGTTGATCCGAACAGGGTTTAATTATATAGAGATTGTAAGAAAAGATGTCAGTAAAGGCGAGGCAATACACTGGCTTGCACAAAAGTACGGATATCAGAGGGAAGAGATTCTTACCATAGGGGATAGTGAAAACGATATTGAAATGTTATCCTATGCCGGACTTGGTATTGCCATGGAAAATGCAGCACCTAATGTCAAGGCGGCGGCAGATCAAATAACAGATACCTGTGACAACGAAGGGGTCGCCCAAGCAATTAATAAATATGTTTTTAACAGATAGTCATATTACAAGGTGTAAGTTCATAAAGTATATTAGAGAGAAATAATTTACTATTTACTCTTGACATGATATACAGAATAATGTTATCATGTGAATAAATAGTAAATAATGTGGATGTGTTACTGTGTAGACAGGCATAAATCTATTGATGAAAGTATTTTCATAGTGGGTTTATGCTTTTTTATTTTGTGCATTGCCTAACCGATCATTGGGGGGAGTCCTTTGACAAACAAGACAAAGTATCAAATAAAAAAAGTTATTAATAATAATGTGATTCTTGCAGTTGATCTTCAAAGTCACGAAGAAGTGATTTTGCTTGGAAAAGGGCTTGGCTTTGGTAAAAAAGAGAAGATGATCATTGATTTAGATAAAAGTCAAATTGAGAAAGAATTCCATACCTTTGACAAGAAGATTAAGGAAGAGTATTTTACTCTTTTGCAGCAATTAGATGAAGATGTCATAAGTGCTTGCGAGGAAATTATTACGATAGCAGAGGAGAAGCTTGGGAAATTAAACGAGCGTATTCATATTGTATTGACGGACCATGTAGGGTTTGCCTTGGAGCGACTTAAGAATGGAATGGATATCAATAATCCCTTTTTATTTGAAATCAAAACCTTATACCCTAAAGAATTTGAAATAGGAAAAATAGGGGCAGAGATTATCAGAAATAGATTAAACACAGAAATATCTGAATCAGAAATAGGTTTTATAGCCCTTCATCTGCATTCTGCAAGGCAAAACAAGAGTATTTCGGAAACTGTAAAAGATACAAGACTCCTAAAAGAAGCCGTTGAAATTGTAGAAAAGGCTCTGGATTACAAAATAAATCCACAAGACCTTGCATATTATAGATTAATCAATCATTTAAGGCTTGCGATTAATCGGATGGAACAAGATAAACAGGTTGAAAATCCGCTTTTAGATACCATTAAACAGCGTTTTTCATTATCCTTTGAGATTGCAAGAGATATTGCATCCCATATCAGGAAGCATAAAGATATTAAGATTACTGATGATGAATTAGGATACATGGCGATTCATATTGAAAGATTAAGGGAATTAATGAAATCAAATAATGAGTAAGCGTGTTACTGACGGCTGTTCAGGCATGAGCTTATGTCTTAGAAATGTTCAATTTCTAAGATGTAGGTTCATGCCTTTTTGAATAGTAAAATCAATAGGGGAAAAGCCTAAGGAAAGGAGGGTAGAGGAAGGTAACTTTATTCTATCTTATATAATTTTTTAGGAGGGGTAAGAATGGGTAATGTATTTGGAAAGCTACAAAAATTAGGTAAGGCATTAATGCTTCCTGTTGCTGTAATGCCGGTTGCAGCGCTGATGCTTCGTCTTGGTGCGGGGGATGTATTCAATATTCCTTTCATCATGAATGCCGGTGCAGCTGTATTTGACAATTTGGCGATTTTATTTGCTATTGGTGTTGCTGTTGGTTTAGCAAAGGACAATAATGGAGTAGCAGCATTGGCTGGTGCTGTAGGTTACTTTGTTCTGACAAAAGGTGCAACAGCTATTAACGATACCATCAATATGGGTGTTCTTGCAGGTATGATTGCAGGGGTTGCCGGAGGACTTTTATATAATAAATTCCATGCTATAAAATTACCAGATTTCCTTGGATTCTTCGGTGGAAGACGATTTGTACCGATTGTTACTTCATTCTTTATGCTCATTGCAGCATTAATTTTCGGTTATATCTGGCCTCCAATTCAAGGTGTAATCGATAGTATCGGTCAGGGTATGGTAGCTGCCGGTGCAGCAGGTACATTTGCTTTTGGATTCTTAAACCGTTTACTTATTCCAGTAGGTCTTCACCATGTTATTAACAGCTTTACATGGTTTGTATTTGGAGAATTTAACGGTGCTACAGGAGACTTAAACCGTTTCTTTGCTCAAGTTCCAGCTCAAGGGCTTATGGACCCGTCTGCGGGAATGTTTATGACAGGTTTCTTCCCAATGATGATGTTTGGTCTTCCTGCAGCAGCATTAGCAATGATTAAAACTGCTAAAAAAGAAAATCGTAAAGCAGTTACAGGAGCATTGCTTGGTGTAGCGTTTACTTCTTTCTTAACAGGTATCACAGAACCTATTGAGTTTATGTTTATGTTCTTAGCACCAGTACTTTATTTCGCTCATGCGCTTTTAACAGGTGCATCTATGGCTATTACCTATATAATGGGTATCCGTCATGGATTTGGATTCTCTGCAGGTGCGATTGACTACTTCTTAAATATGGGTCTTGCAACTAAAGGCTGGCTCATTATTCCCGTAGGTCTTGTATTCGGTATCATTTATTATATTTTATTCGTATTTATTATTGAAAAAATGAACCTTCCAACTCCAGGAAGAGTTGATGAAGAAGCTGGAAATGCAGACGAGATCATAGCTGACAAAGGACTTTCCGGCTTAGCAAAAGAATATATTGAAAAATTAGGCGGAAGATCCAATATTGTTGAAGTAGATTCTTGTATTACAAGACTACGTCTTACAGTGAATGATTCCAGTATCATAAAAGATGAAGAACTAAAAGCATTAGGTGCATCTGGAGTACTTCGTCCAAATAAAAAGAATATGCAGGTTGTTGTAGGAACCAAAGCGGAACTTATTGCAAATGAAATAAAACGACTTTTATAAGAAGAGGGCAAATCTCGTTACGGGAGACTCCTCTCCCGTGACGAGATTTGTATTTATTTATGAATGCTTTTATATGTTATAATAAATACTTATTATAAAAGCATTCATAAATAAATAAGCATCAATTAGCTCATATGAAGAGGAGGACTATTATGTTCGGGTTTTTAAAGAAAAGTATTGAAGTATATATAGTTTCGCCAGTTTCCGGAAAGTTGATGGATATTACAGAAGTACCTGATGAAGTCTTTTCAGCAAAAATGGTGGGAGACGGAGTGGCTATTGAGCCGGATAACGGGTTGGTAGTGGCCCCTTGCAGCGGGAAAATTATCCAGATTTTTAATACCAATCATGCCGTAGCGATTGAGACGAAAGAAGGATTAGAAGTCCTGATCCATTTAGGCATTGATACCGTGAAATTAAAAGGAGAGGGTTTTAAACGCATTGCAGCTGTGGGAGACGAAGTGAAAGAGGGAGATCCTCTTATAGAAATGGATCTTGAAAAAATCAAATCCTTAGGAAAGTCTACCATTACCCCAGTTATTATTACAAACCCTCAGATTATAGAAACCATAGATAAGAAAAATGGTGTTGCTCAAGCAGGCCAAGACAGAATCATGACGATTAAAGTTAAAAAATCA
>JAAYPH010000014.1 GCA_012519955.1 Candidatus Epulonipiscium sp. | reverse complement strand
TTTCCCAATAGTTTTCCACATCTTTTCAACAGTTCATATTGTACAAAATAATAGTTCAATTATTAAATTTTATTGATTATTTACTCATTATTTAGATAAGAAAAGAATTCCTTTAAATAAAGAAAATTATGATAACCAAATGATGCCGATCGTTATCACAAAATGACAATCGACGAAAATCATCAGTTAACCTGATTGAGTGCTCTTTTACAATTGATTTTATTATAAAATTTGTGACTCAAGGATCATGCTTATAACATAAAGTGTGCCCTAAGGATCACGATTTAGAATTTTTCTTGCTAAAACTTTGTTTTTCTGATCAAATACTGAAAGTTTCAGTATTTTTTTTAGGCACAAGTCAATGGGATCACAAGTTCAGTTTAAGGAGTTAGAGGAGTATGCTTTATCGCATACACGCTTTAGCGCACCTGCTGACACTGAAGATGATTTCATTGAGCAGTACATCAGTGTATTAAATCATAGAGGCTTTTTTGAAGGTCAGTACTTCTTTGATTCATATATGAAATATGTTAGTAGAGCAAAAGAAGATGCTGAATACTTTTTGGCAAGATCACCTCTAACTTTTGCAATAATGGCATTGCGTCAAGATATTGCTAGAAGATATTTTCAGCATGATAAACGAGAACCTGATAGTGTGATTTATACATCAGATGTTGTTCTGATGGTTGTAATTTGGTCATCATTGTGTGGAAACAAAGACTGTAAAGAGCATGCACAGTTCTGGTTTAAATATAATCCTTTACTGCAACATATAATACCTGGAATGCCATCACCAAAGTGGATGATATCTCCTGAAACCATTAGTTTTTTTCTGAAGATGATACCTGACAATGAATTTTCATCAATGTTCAGACAATACTTTGGTGATATCAAAATAAAGGCAAAAGAGCTTTTAGAAAACATCAAGAAATCGCTTGATGACGAGCTTGAATCTCTTGATATTAAGTACAGACATATAATCGGAGGTGATGGTCAAGAGCTTCGCAGTTCATTCAGAAGAGGTGAGTCAAACCGCAAGAAAAAAGGGGCTCACAGAGTAAGTATTTTTGACTGCGATTGTCGAAATGTTATTAATTACACATTGGTGAAGTATAAGAACAATGAATCTCAAGCATTTATGTCCATGCTTAAAGATGTTCATATCAGCAATGATGCAATTTTTTATGCTGATGCTCTCAATGCACGAGGTGAGTTAATCGACTTTCTAAACTCAAGAAAGCTCGACTGGATATTTGCTATAAAAAACAACTACGGCAACAAAGCCGGAGTTACCAGTATTAGCAATTACCTTAAAGAACACGGTGATGATGGAGAACACTTTCATTATGAGTTTAACAAGAAGGAAAGCTCACGCATTGAGACGAGAAAGTATGATATTTTTCCATCGCATTCTCTTGAACCTAGTCAGCTTGGCGGTTTGCATTCAAACACAAGAACTCTCATCAGAGTAAGTAAGGTTACAGAAGAGCACCTACGAGATGATAAGAAAAGTTCAGTACAAAGAAAATCATCAGTGTCTGAACTGTATTTCATCTCAAGCCTTGAATACACAGAAACAAATTGCAAACAGATAGTGCATTCGCTGAAGTCCAGATGGCTATTTGAAACTCAGCACAATATCCTAGATACCGTTCTACTTCAGGATAATCAGCACTGCTGTGATGATAATCATTTAGCTTCAATTGTTGGTCTTAACAGTATGGTACTGAACGTTGCAACATTTTCTAGAGAGAAAATGTCTCAAAGAGGATTCTCTTTTGTTAAACACCGTAATTCAGAGACTGCAGCAAGAGCTCCTCTTATATCCTATAAAAGGGTATTCTCAGATTTCAGAGACGATCCTTTACTAGCACTAGAATATCTGATTGAATACTTCAATACGATTCCTATAGAAGACTAATCCTAAACACTATTAACCAGAAAATCAGAAGCATGCTTCTGAAAGTATCTATTACAAGAAAACGCTTTTGAGCATATTTGCTAAGCTTTATAATAAAACCAATTGTAAAAGAGCACTTCAAAAGAGCTTACTAATGAAGTTGTTAATTTAGGATCTTTTCTCGCTTGATTTATGTGAGAATGATCGGATCCATTTGTTTATCGTAAAAGAAAATCTATGTTTATATTTTTTGAAGAAAGTTAGATATTGTTATGATCTTTTGAGATATTAAGATTGCTTACTAATTTTTTGTGTTTTTAACTTTGTTAAGTAAAATTAGTTACATATATAATCAAAGACTATGGGAAACCTACCAACGCGTTTGACATCACAAAATCAAACTCGAGATAAGTTTTCCGGTTAAAACTGTCGTTTTACACTGCAGTTGTTCATTAAAAATTCATTTGATTTAAGCGGATGCTTAGAT
>JAAYPH010000179.1 GCA_012519955.1 Candidatus Epulonipiscium sp. | reverse complement strand
ATTCAAATTTTCTATAACTGCATTGGCGCTATCGACTTACCAAACTAAACCAAAAACGGCATAGCCGCAAATCAACGACTATGCCGAATTTTTTAGGAATTATAAATCCCTATTTGACCGCTCCAAAGGTGGCTTTTATTATTATTTTGTGTTAGATCCTAAAACGTTTTTAATTTTATCTTCTACTAATTTTTCAATTCTTTCTCTGGCAGCGCCAAGATATTTTCTTGGATCGAATTCTGCTGGGTGTTCGCCGAATACTTCACGGATAGCAGCTGTCATAGCAAGTCTTAAGTCTGTATCCATATTTATTTTACATACTGCCATGGAAGCAGCTTTTCTTAACATTTCATTAGGAACTCCAGCAGCACCTTTGATGTCACCGCCATATTTATTACAAGTTGCAACAGAATCTGCATCAACAGAAGAAGCACCATGCAATACGATTGGGAAATTATGAATGCCTGCAGCTTCTAATTTTTCAGTAATAGTTGCTAAACGATCAAAATCCAATTTAGCTTCACCTTTAAACTTATATGCACCGTGGCTTGTACCTATAGCTATCGCTAAAGAGTCAACTCCAGTTCTTTTTACGAAATCAACTGCTTGGTCAGGATCGGTATATGTAGCATCAGCAGCAGATACTTTTACATCATCTTCAACCCCTGCAAGTTTACCCAATTCAGCTTCCACTACAACGCCTCTGGCATGGGCATATTCAACAACTTCTTTTGTTTTTGCCACATTGGTTTCGTAGTCGTAATGAGAACCGTCAAACATAACAGATGTAAAACCAGCATCAATTACTTCTTTTACTGTTTCTAAATCAGGACCGTGGTCTAAATGGAGAGCAACATCGATTCCAGTTTCTTCGATTGCAGCTTCAACCATTCTTTTTAAGTATCCGGGGCCAGCATATTTCAGAGCACTTTTTGATACTTGAAGGATTACAGGAGATCCTAATCTTCCCGCAGCTCGGGTAACCGCTTGAACGATTTCCATGTTGTTGATGTTGAAAGCACCGATTGCGTATTTTCCTTCGAAAGCTTTTTCAAACATTTCTTTTGTTGTTACTAATGCCATTTTTACTCCACCTTTCAAAAATATAATGATCTCATGATTACACAAGATGCATATGTAATAGTATTCCCTATTATTATAATGTTTAATGGTACGGATGACAACATCTTTGGCAGTACTTTTCCATAATAAATTTTTGTGATATAGTTAAAAAATAATATTCAACATAACATTATTAATGTGTCAATAATGAAAATTTATGTATATAAATAATAGAGGTGAGAAATATGCCATTATTTAAAAAGGAAAGGAAAGTTTTAGAACTTATAAACCAGCATATAGAAGCAGTGATTCATTGCAATCAATTATTTATTAAATCCTTAGAAATACTTAATGAAAAAGGTATGGGGATTGAAATAGAAAGAATGGCTAAGGAAGTGGGGCAGGCAGAATCTGAGGCAGACCATATTCGCCATGAAATTATTCAATCTCTTTTAAAAGGAGCCCTTTTGCCTGAATCAAGAAGGGAAATACTAACGATCATAGGAAAGATAGATGATATTGCTAATAAGTGTGAAGAAATTATCAAGCAGATTTCTCTTCAAAATATCGAATTTTTTGAAGAACTTAAACCCTCTATTAAAGAAATTAATCTAAAAACAAAGCAGCAGCTTCAGTGTTTACAAGAATTGATCAACAAAATTTTTAGCCATTTCTACCATGGGGAGGAGTATCATAACGAACTTTTAGATATCGTTAAGCTAGAATCAGAAATTGATGAAATTGAATATAATGCAATACGTACGCTTTTTGACATGGATATAGAATTGGCAAAAAAGAATCAAATCAAGGCCATTATTTCGGATATTGCAGAGATCTCCGATATAGGAGAAGATATTTCAGATGTATTAGAAATGATTATGGTGTTAAGAAAGGTATGATCATCATGATATCTCCCTCAGTAATTTCTGGGGCGGTTTTAGGATGGGCACTGGGAAGTAATGGTGCAGCCAATTGTTTTGCTGCCGCAGTTTCTACAAGAATAATAAAATATAGAACGGCCATTATATGTACCGCAGTTTTTGTAGTCCTTGGCGCTTGTTTAGAAGGAAGCAAAGGTGTCCAGAAAATCAGCGATTATTCCTATAACAGCGGTATTAATACGCCTATGAAAGCATTTTTAGTTATGCTGGCTGCTGCTATTACAATTACAATAATGACAGTTATGCATCTTCCTGTATCCACATCTCAGGCAGTGATAGGCGCCATTCTTGGAGGAGCTCTTATAGAGGGGAAAGCAAATTTCTCAGAAATGATTAAGTTTTTTTACGCATGGTTTATAACTCCTTTTGGAGCTATAGTCATTGCGTTTATTTTATATAAGAGTTTTGAAATGTTTATCGAAAAGAGAATTAAAGAATATGTCGTATATGAAAATATTATTAAAATAGGATATTATATTTCCGGGATTTTTTCAGCATATTCCCTTGGTGGTAATAATGTAGCCAATGTAACTGCCATCTATGCCGGAAAAATTAACTTGCTTACTACCAATCAAGCTGTATTGATCGGGGGAATTACTATAGCGCTTGGTGTTCTTACATATAGCAAGGGAGTTATGAAAACGGTAGGTGAAAGTTTGGTTACTCTTTCTCCTGTTTCAGGACTGATTTCAGTGCTTACGGGAGCAATTGTAGTCTATGTTTATGCGTTAATTGGTATTCCTGTATCTGCATCCCATGCTATTGTAGGGGCAGTCATCGGTATCGGATTGGTTAAAGGTGTAAATACTATTAGAATAGAAGCCATTCGTAATATTTCATTCGGGTGGTTTGGAACACCAACAATTGCAGGCATTATAAGCTTATTATTCTTTTCTTTATTCTGCTTGAATTCATAATAAAAAAGGAGTAGAATAATGCACAATAATGTAAATAGTTTAAATATTGTTTTAGGAGATGATCCTATGGAGGATATGATCAAGAAAATTATAGAAATTGATCATAAAGCTTTTGAGCAAAAGCAAGTCACTGAAATGAAAATTAAAGAAAATGAAAAAAAACTGAAAGAAATTTTCGCTAATATGGAAACGGAAATCATACAAAAAGCTAAAGATGAAGCAGAGAAAAAGTATAAGGCAGAGATAGAGAATTTTGCTAAGACAGTAAATGAAATCAAAGAACAAGGAGAATATGAAATTAAAAAATTAGAAGAAAAATTTAATATCATCCACGAAGAATTATCTCAATCCTTATTTAAAGAAATATTTGAGCTTTCTTAGGAGATGTTTATAAATGGGAAATATCACTGGCTTTGCAGCCATTAATACAAAACTTAGAGTAAAAAAACGAAACTTTCTAAGCGATGAGGATTTTCATATTTTACTTACTAAGAATTCCGTTGGAGAGATTACCAGGTATCTTAAAGAGAATACGGGTTATAAAGAAGTATTAAAGAATTTTGATCCCTCAAACGTCCATAGGGGAGATTTAGAAATAACTCTGGTAAAAAATATTGTGCACCAAATAGAAGATCTTGTAGCATATTTTCAGGGGGATTACAGGCAGTTTTTTTTAAGTCTTTTGATAGAATACGAAATAGAAGACTTAAAGCTGATTCTTAGAATGATCAGCAGAAATGAAGATATTTCGAAAATGAAGGATCGTCTTATTCATTCAGAGAAATATAGCCACCTTGATTATGAGCGATTGCTTCAATCAAAAAATGTCGAACAATTTCTGGAAAATTTAAAAGATACTATTTATTATCGTCCCCTAAAAACCATTACTGATGAGGATATTACTAAACGAGACTTTCATATAGAAATGAAATTAGAGACATTATTTTACGGTATATTAATTGAAAAATCAAGTAAGTTATCAAAAGAAGATGAGAAAATTATAAAAGAAAGCATCGGAACCAATATAGATTTAATTAATATTCAGTGGATTTATAGAGCAATGAAGAATTATAGTATTTCTTCCGAAGAAATACTAATTTATTGCATTGCTAACGGGTATAAGTTAAATTACTCAAAATTAAAAGAGCTTGTATACTCTAAGAATGCAGAAGAGTTTATAGAAAAAATAAAGCAGACGAAGTATGCATTTATTTTTCCTAATGATCAAGATATTTTTATTGAAAGAAGAATTAAAAGATATTTATATAACCTTTACCTTCATTGGAGAAAACAAAATAGCATGAATATCATGGAATGTATTTCATATATTCATTTTTTACAGTATGAAGTCAAAGACATTATATCCGTTATCGAATCAATTAGATACAATTTAGACAAAGATTTTTCTAAGCGTTACTTGATTCGAGAAGGATAAGAGTGAAATGGGGGCAGAATTATGGCTATAGAGAAAATGGTCATGATGAATCTAGTAGGAGCTCTGGAAGATGAAGACAAGATACTGGAGCAGATTATTTTAATGGGCAATGTGCATTTGCAAACGGATATAAGTGAACTTTATGAAAGCCATTTTGCGCTTCATGTTTTGGAAGAAAGCTTAAGTGAAATGGGAGAGAATGGAGAGGAAACGGCCAGAGGTCCTAATGATGAAAATTATTCCGAAATATTAAGCAGGATTGAATATATATCCAATGCATTGAATATTAAACCTAAAGTTGATCGAATTTTTCTTGAAAAATCCTTTGAATATGGCTTTTATAAAAGCAGCATCGACAGTATTTTTCAAGAAGTTAGTCCAATTTATGAAGAAATTCAACAACGAAAGGATTTAATCAAAAAATATCAGACTTTTAGGGAAAATATAAAATATATCTTGGATAAAAATATTGATTTTAGTCAATTGGAAACCCTTCATTTTTTTAGGTATAAAATAGGAATGATGTCCCATGAAAATAAAATGGAGATTGCTAAAAACTATGAAAACATTACGGCAATTGCCAAGCACATCGGGACTGGAGAAGACTCTGAAGTGTTCTTAATTATTTATCCTCAAAAATTCGAAATGGAAACGGAAAGAATTTTAAAATCTGTTAATTTTGAAGAGGTTAAAATCCCTGAGGAATTAAAGGGAACCCCTAAAGAAATGAATGAGCAGATGGAAGAAATTTTAAGGCAAGAACAGATTAAGCTCAATGAGTTATCTCAAAAAATACAGGAAATGAAAGAGATCTATAAAGACTTTATTTGTCAAGCCATAACCCGTGTAAAAATGACACAAAAAGTGAATAGACTTAAAGAAAACATAGAAAGAGGCACCAGTGTATTTATTTTATCCGGTTGGATTCCGGAAAGTCAAAAAGAGGAAATCACTAAACAAATTTCAACAGTAAGCAATAAATTCATGACCGTGTTTAAGGATATTAATGAAATTGGAAAAAGCATTATGCCTCCTACAAAGTTAAAAAATCACAAATGGTTTCAGCCCTTTGAAAACTTGGTTAAAATGTATGGAACGCCGAGCTACAATGAGTTGGACCCTACAGTGTTTTTAAGCATAACTTATTTAATTATGTTTGGAGCAATGTTTGGTGATGTAGGGCAGGGGCTTATCTTTATCATTGCTGGATGGATTTTGTCACAAAAGCAAAAGGAATCCTATTTTGGTCCTATTGCTATGAGATTAGGTATGAGCTCCACACTATTCGGCTTTTTCTTTGGAAGCCTCTTTGGAAATGAAGAGTGGATTCCACATATTGTTCGTAGTATATTTGGCTCCGAAAGCGTTATTGCAAGACTTATTATACATCCTATGGAAAATATGAATCTCATACTTATTTCTGCAGTTGCTTTTGGGGTGATCCTCATTCTATTTGGATTTGGATACAGCATGATCAATTGTTTAAAAGAAGGTAATATAAAGGACGGATTATTTGGAAGAAATGGTTTAGCCGGGCTCATATTTTATATTGCTTTACTTTTAATAGTATATGAAATTGCTTTAGGTTCAGTCATCATTCCAAAGGGGATTTTGATTGTATCTATAGTTATAACTATGGCACTCATGGTTATTAGAGAACCGCTGGCAAATAAAATTCAACATAAATTACCACTTTATCATGAAGAAGTTTCAAGTTATTACGTGGAAAGCGGATTTGATATCATAGAGACTATTTTAAGTCTAGCGAGCAATACGATTTCCTTCATCAGAGTGGGTGCTTTTGCTTTAAACCATGTAGGCTTGTTTTTAGCATTTAAAACAATGGCAGAGATGGCTCATGGGGGAATAGCCGGAATTATAATAATGATCATAGGAAACATCATTATTATAGGACTGGAAGGTTTAATCGTATTTATTCAAGGCTTACGTCTTCAATACTATGAGCTTTTTGGAAAATACTTCAAAGGTGAAGGGATCGAGTTTAAGCCCATTCAATTTATGGATTAATATTTTAGGAGGGATACTATGAAATTATTATTAACTATAGCAGGAATTATTGCAGGAATTACGATTATTTTAGGATGCATAGATTATTTAAAGAAGAAGGGAGTATCAAAAGGCGAATTAAAAAAATCCATAGGAATTAGTGCGGGCTCTTTTACCGCTGTATTATTAGGTGCTATTACTATGCTCGTTCCGGATATCATTATGGCGGCAGAAACTGCTGCAGCATCGGGTGCTAATTCAGGTTCCGGACTTGGATTTATTGCTGCAGCTCTTAGTACCGGTATGGCTACCATAGGAGCAGGTTATGCGGTAGGAGCCGTTGGATCTTCTGCCCTGGGAGCTGTGTCTGAAGATCCTAAAATTCTTGGTAAAACCCTTATTTTTGTAGGGTTGGCAGAAGGTATCGCAATTTATGGTCTAATCATATCCATTATGATTTTAGGAAGGTTATAATATGAAATCATTTTTAATAAGTGATAATCATGATACTTGGGTTGGCATGCGCCTTGCAGGAATCAGTGGCGTTATTGTCCATGAGAAAGATGAAATCTTAAAAGAAATAGATAAGGTTCTAGAAGATAAAGAAATAGGCATTCTTATTGTTACTGAATTGATTATGGAAACGGCAAAAGAAGAACTTATGGAACTCAAAATGAAACAAAATTATCCTCTTGTTATTGAAATTCCCGATCGCCATGGATTCAGAAACAAGGAAAACAGAACGATGAGCTATATTAAAGAATCCATTGGGATAGGCGTATGAGGTGAGCAGAATGGTAACCATAGAAGAGAAATTAAGTTTATTCTCTAAATTAGTGTTTCAGGATATATTAAATGAATCAGAAAAAAAGATAAAAGCCCTTGAAGAAAAAAATGCTGCACTGATTGAAGAATATAGAAAAGAACTTATTGAAAAGTCTAAGAAAATTACTTTAAACATGGATAGAAAAATTGAGCAGAAGAAAAGCGAAATGTTAAGTAAAGCCAAGATGGAGGTAAAGCAAAGTCTATTGTCAAAAAAACAAGAATTACTTGATCGTATATTAGAGGAGCAAAAGAATAAAGCAAAAGAATTTATCCATATTAATGAGTATGCTTTATTTTTTAAAAAGAATTTTGAAGCCATCTTAAGCGAATTGCCTGAGATCAGCGGACTGCGTATTGAAATAATGGAACGTGACCGCGAGGCTTTCCAAGAGTATATTGAAAAGGCGGTCATGGACAAAGGTCATTCCCCGGAAAAAATTTCATATATTGAAGGCAGTAAGGCTATGATCGGAGGCATCATCGTATCTAATATTGAAGGTACTCTTCGGTATGATGCTTCGATTTCATCACTGTTAGAAGATAAGAAGGCTTTTATTATGGAAAGAATGTATGAAGAATTAGAAAAAGTTGGTGATTTAGGTTGACAGATAGAGAAGGAATTGTAACCCTTGTCAATGGACCTGTAGTGAAAGCTAAAAACATGTCTTTCTTTAAAGTAAGAGAAATGGTTACAATCGGGAGAAAACGTTTAATTGGTGAAGTAATATCTTTAGAAGAAGACGATGCGACTATTCAGGTTTATGAAGAAACAGAAGGACTAAAGGCAGGAGAGAACGTAATTTCTACGGGAATGCCTCTTTCTGTAAAATTAGGGCCTGGACTTATTGGAAATATGTTTGATGGCATACAAAGACCTTTAAAGACCATAGAAAGTATTTCCCCTAATTTTATACCGGAAGGCATAGGATTACTTTCAATTGACGAAGAAAAGAAATGGGAAGTAAAAATTTTAGTAAAGGAAGGGCAATATTTAAAACAAGGACAGATTTTTGCAGAGGTTCCCGAAACCTTATCGATCACTCATAAAATTATGGTTCCGCCAAACATTAACGGAAAAGTTATTTTTGCTAAGGAAAGCGGTACGTATTCAATTCGGGAACGTTTAGTCATTTTAGAAGATGAGTATGGAAAAAAATATGAATTAACCATGGTTCAGGAGTGGCCAGTAAGAACTCCAAGACCTTCAGCCAGAAGGATACCCATTAAACAGCTTTTAAGAACGGGACAAAGGGTATTGGATATCTTCTTTCCTATTGCAAAGGGAGGTACCGCTGCAGTACCCGGAGGATTTGGAACAGGAAAAACGGTTACTCAACATCAGCTTGCTAAGTGGTCCGATGCAGATATTATCGTATATATAGGCTGCGGTGAGCGGGGAAATGAAATGACTGCCGTATTGGAAGAATTTCCAGAGTTAAAAGACCCAAGAACTGGCAGACCCATTATGGAAAGAACAATTCTTATAGCCAATACCTCCAATATGCCGGTGGCTGCCAGAGAAGCCAGTATTTATACAGGCATTACCATGGCCGAATATTTTAGAGACATGGGTTATGACGTTGCTATTATGGCTGACTCTACATCCAGATGGGCAGAGGCTTTAAGAGAAATCGCCGGAAGACTGGAAGAAATGCCTGCAGAAGAAGGATATCCTGCATATCTTCCTTCAAGGCTGGCAGAATTCTATGAAAGAGCTGGAATGGTTGAAACTTTTAATGGAGAGGAAGCCTCGGTAACGATTATAGGTGCTGTATCTCCTCCGGGGGGAGATTTTTCTGAACCGGTAACAGAAAATACAAAACGATTTGTCAGTGCCTTCTTGGCTCTTGATAAAAAACTGGCCTATGCAAGACACTATCCTGCTATCAACTATTTAACCAGTTACAGTGGTTATATCAAGATGTTAGAGGACTGGTACCGTGAAAATGTCGGTGAAGATATCATAGAGCTTAGAGCAAAGATGATAAAAATCTTACAGGAAGAGAATAAGCTTTTAGAAATTGTTCAACTGGTAGGAGAAGATGTCCTTCCTAACGATCAAAGGCTGATCCTTGAGATTGCAAAAGTTATTAAAAAAGGTTTTCTTCAGCAAAATGCTTTGCATCCTGAGGATACATATGTTGAATTGGCAAAGCAGTATAAGATGATCAAAGCAATCGATCATTTATACGACAGAGCGTTAAAATGCGTTAAGTTGGGCATCGCAATTTCACAAATAAAAGACGATCAGCTCTTCGATGAAGTGATTAAAATAAAATATAATATACCAAATGATCAAATTAATTTAATTGATGGTATTATAGAAAAAATTGATGCGTATTATGAACAGTTGGAAAATAAGTATAAAGAATAAATAGACCTAAAACAATAACGGAAAAGTATTTGCCGAAAGTGGCGGAAAGGAGGATAACGTGAGGAAAGAATTTCTTAGCTTGAACAAAATAGAAGGTCCTCTGATTATTCTTTCAAAAGTTGAAGATGTTGCCTATGGAGAAATAATAGATATTACGGTAGACGGTAAGCACCATAGAAAAGGTAAAGTTGTAAAAATTGATAATGATAAAATCGTAGCACAGATTTTCGAAGGAACAACAGGGTTATCCACTCACAATACTTCGATAAGGTTTACGGGAACTCCTTTGGAAATTCCTTTATCAAAGGATATTTTAGGGAGAACCTTTAATGGCGTGGGAAATCCTATTGATTCTGATTTTCCGATCTATTCCAATAAACGTTACAATATAAACGGAAGACCGATTAATCCGGTTTCCAGACAGTATCCCAGGGACTATATTAATACAGGCATTTCTGCAATAGATTCTTTGATGACCTTAATTAGAGGTCAGAAGCTTCCGATTTTTTCTGGAAACGGACTGCCCCATAATGAATTGGCGGTTCAAATTGTAAAGCAGGCAAAAATTAGTGGAGCGGAAGATGGGAATTTTGCCATTGTATTCGGTGCCATGGGGGTTCGCCATGATGATGCGGATTATTTCATTAGAAGTTTTAAAGAATCAGGGGTTTTAGAGCGGGTAGTAATGTATCTCAATTTAGCAGACGATCCGATAATAGAAAGAAT
Organism: Candidatus Epulonipiscium sp.; assembly: GCA_012519955.1. GTDB lineage: Bacteria > Bacillota > Clostridia > Lachnospirales > Defluviitaleaceae > Defluviitalea > Defluviitalea saccharophila. The sequence goes on along the minus strand of JAAYPH010000179.1, from coordinate 32,459 downwards.
CTCTACGCCAAGATGTGCCTTAACGGCGGCAGAATACCTGGCTTTTGAATGCGGCATGCATATTCTTGTTATTCTTACAGACATGACAAGTTACTGTGAAGCCCTAAGAGAGCTTTCGGCGGCAAGGGAAGAAGTACCTAGCAGAAAAGGTTATCCGGGCTATATGTACAGCGACCTGGCTACAATATATGAAAGGGCCGGTATGCTAAAAGGAACAGAAGGCTCCATTACCCTGCTTCCGATACTAACCATGCCAAACGATGATATTACCCATCCGATTCCCGACTTAACGGGGTATATTACAGAAGGGCAAATTGTATTAAGCAGGGAACTGTATCAAAGCAATATTTATCCGCCTATTTCTGTTTTGCCTTCTTTATCCAGACTTATGAAGGATGGAATTGGGGAGGATTATACAAGAGAAGACCACGGTGATCTTGCGAACCAAATTTTTTCATCCTATTCAAGAGTGCAGGACATAAGATCCTTGGCGCAGATTATAGGGGAAGAGGATTTATCAGAGATAGATAAGAAGTACATGGAGTTTGGAAAAAGATTTGAAGACGAATTTTTAAGCCAAAGTATGGATGAAAATCGTCCAATAGAGGATACACTTAACCTTGGATGGAAGCTGCTCTCTCTTCTTCCAAAGGAAGAATTGGATAGAATTAATCCGAAATTAATTGAAAAATTCTATATGAAATAAGGGGCGAACTTTGTTCGCCCGAAAACATTTATTAAAGGGTGATTCTGATGGCAGTACTCGTCGCACCGACCAAGTCCAATTTAATGAAAGCCAAGAGTGCTTTAGAGCTATCACAAAAGGGATTTGAACTGTTAGATAAAAAAAGAAATGTCCTCATTCGTGAAATGATGGAACTTATGGATAAAGCACAAAATATACAAGGAAAAATCAATACTATATTTGAAGAGGCCTATAATGCGCTTCAAATTGTAAACATCACATTAGGCATTCAAAATGTAGAAGAAATCGCTCTGTCCATTCCAAAGGATGAAGAGTTTGAAATTTTGCTTAAGAGTGTAATGGGAGTAGAAATTCCTTCAATTAAATATGTAAAAAAGGATGCAGAACCTTCTTATGGTTTCTATCGTACGAATCCTGCCTTTGATTTTGCCGTGCTCAGATTTAATGAAGTAAAGTATTTAATTTATGAGCTTACAGAAATTGAAAATTCAATATATAGATTAGCAAAAGAAATAGAGAAAACCAGTAAGAGAGCCAATGCCCTTGAAAGCATACAGATTCCTAAGTACAAGGAGCAAGTAAAGTATATACAAGAAGTACTGGAAGAAAAAGAAAGGGAAGACTTTTTCAGATTAAAGCGTTTAAAGAAAGGATAAATTACATGATTTTTTTTGTTATATGTCTAGGTATAATCATCCTTGATCAATGGACCAAAAAGCTTGCAGAAAATAAGCTGAAAAATGGGGAATCCAGACCGATTTTAGGCAATACAGTTAAATTAACGCTGCATAGAAATAAAGGAGCTGCATTGAACTTATTTGAAAATCATCCGAAATTTATTAAAATGGTTACAGTCCCCGCAATTTTATTTACAATCCTTTATTTATTTAAACTTCTTAGGCATAAAGGGTTTACTTTAACCAAAGTTGCTATTACCTTTATTGCAGGGGGCGGTTTAGGAAACTTAATTGATAGAAGTAAAAAGGGGTATGTGGTTGACTTTTTCCACTTTAATTTTAAGAACTGTCCTGTATTTAATATTGCAGATTTATTTATCATTTTCGGGACAATACTGCTGCAGTTTTTACTCCTTTTTAAAAAAACTCCTATTGATTAAAACATAGTGTAAGCGGGGGATTAAAATGCCTGAAAAACTTGTTCAGATTATGTCTGTCAACGATTTGAAACCCGGTATGATCTTGGGAGATGATGTGTTTAATACCGTGGGGTTAAGACTTTTGGCTAAAGGGACAACTTTAAATGAAAGAAGCATTGCAAAGCTTCATATGTACGAAATAGATTATGTCTACATTGTCGAAGAAGTATCTATCGAATATGCCAGAAAACATGAGCCTAAGGTTGTTAAAAGCAGAAGTATTAAGAAGCTCAATGCTTTTAAAGCTTTTAAGTCTTCATATAGTAAAGGGGTTAATCAATTACATTATCATATCGTTGACATAGGAGAAGGAAAAAATATTAGCATATCGGAATTGTTTACTATAAGTGAAGATATGCTGTCTATGATGGAAACTAAAAGTGATTTATTTGCTTTTCTTCATAATTTAAGAATGGTAGATGACTATACCTATACCCATTCCGTTAATGTATCTCTTCTTTGCAACATTTTTGGACAGTGGCTCGGATTAAGGGGAGAGGATCTTAAGAATATCACTGTAGCTGGACTCATACATGATATCGGAAAAACGAAAGTGGATATTGAAATATTAAATAAGCCTGGAAAACTCAATGATGATGAATTTGAACATATAAAAAAACACACAGTTTATGGTTTTAGAATGGTAGAAAAACAAAATATTGATAAAAATATAAAGATGGCAGTCCTTATGCACCATGAGAAATATGACGGCTCCGGCTATCCTCTGGGTGCGAAAGGAGATCAAATTAATGATTTTGCTAAAATTGTAGCGATATCGGATATTTACGATGCTATGACATCCAACAGATCTTACAGAGAAAGATTTTGTCCTTTTAAAGTAATCGAAAACTTTGAGAGAGAGTGTTATGGTAAACTGGATACAAAGTTTCTTTTATCGTTTTTACAGAATATAGCTTATAATTATTTGAATTGTTGGGTACGATTATCCAGTGGTGAAGAAGGAGAAATAGTATTTATCAATACCCAGCAGCTTTCCCGCCCTATTGTCCGAGTAGATAATACCTTACTGGATTTAAGAGTAGAAAAAGATTTATTTATTGAAGAAATTATTTAATTTACTATTTAAAAATTGAAATGGATATTAAAGGTACTTGATTTTTCTTATGGATATGATATAATGAACATAAATAAAGCAATCTCATTTCCTGGAATGATCGACGAACCTGCTATTTTGAACCTACAAATTACGATTGGGAGTTCTATATTTTAGAATGGATGCCGGGCCTCAAGATAATTCCCTTTGGGCGGAGGAAGACAGAAATTCTAGTGAGAACACCCACCTAGCTTGAGCTAGGGCGTCAAAATGCAGGGAAACGACATTTTGGGTATTGAGATGAAGTAAACACACCTGTTTTGCAGGTGTGTTTTTTGGCTTTTTGGAAAAGCTTGTTTTATTTGTACGAAATAAAATAACCTGGATCACAAGGGGCGTACTCCTTGTGATCCAGGTTATTATTTTGCGAAACAATTCATAAAATCATCCACGGTTTTAAAATCCTTTTTATATTTGTATAGAGCTATTTCAACTTCATCTTCACTTGAAATAATGGACGTTAGTTCTTCCACATTGTTAGAATCAAAATCTATAATAAATATATCACTATTGGTAACCCTATATGTTTTATTGTATTTGTTTAAAGCTGCGTCTGATAGTTTTATAGGAGTAAAGAAAAATTTAGAATTATGGATATGAATAACCTCTAAATCCATAAATAGTTCTTCAGCTTCTTCAATACATTTTTCTAAAGACTTAATAAAAATATTTTCGTAATTAGGACACAGCAGGTCTGCCTGTTCCTTCATTTGATTTAAATGGTATAACACAGGGGATATATGATTCGCAATAGTATTTACAGTAAGAACATTTTCAGAGTCGGCAAGAATGCCTTCAGAAAACTCAAATACACCTATAATGCCTAATAATTCATTTTCTAAATTTTCAATGTTAATAGGAGCCAGGAAGGCACCGGATGCATCACTCAAATTATTAGACAGCTCTTCAGGAAGAAATTCAGGGATTTGTTCTTTACTATTGAGAATGAAATTTTCTCCTTCTAAAAGGCAGTTCAGGCTGTCTGCAAAAGGAAATTCAGCAGGACAGTTTTCCATATTAATAGAACTTAGAACTTTAAAAGTATTATTTTTAGGGTTGTATAATGCGAACAATCCTGTCTTCATACCGAAAGAAATTTCTAAAGTGTTGAGTGTCAAATGGGCTAATTGTTCAATTGTCTTGGCACTATTAATATTTTTCATCAGACTGTTAAGAGACATAAGACGGTCGAATTTTTTCTGTAATAATTTTTTCTGCTCATTTGCCTGCTTAAAGTATTTTGCATTGGACAAGGCAATATAGCTGGAGGAAGACAAGCTTTCGATTAATTCAAAAATTCCCTTATTATAAGGTCTTCCAGCCACATTTTTTCCCAATGTTACAAAGCCCAATAATTCTGTGTTTTTCGTTACCATCACGATGTATAAGGGCTTGAGAACTTGAATTGTATCATATCCATTCATGTAAATGCTATTAAAATATTTAATGTCTTCTAAATTATTCATATCCAATATTGTTTTAGTGGGATTAATCTCAGCATTTGGATTTAAATATAATGAAAGACTCATTTTGTTAGATGGATGAAAAGCGTCTTTCATTCCTCTAAGTTTATAAGACTCCGATATTTCATCATATAAGAAGAAGGTTGTAATAGAGCTTTGAGTCAGCTCAGAAAACACGTCAATTGAAAGATTGTAGAGATTAGATAAGTTCAGTTCACTTAGGAGTACTTTTGAAGATTGATTGATTGCAAAAAGGTTAAAGATTTTTTCATCGAGTTCGGCTTTTGCATTATGAAGGTCTTGATAACTTTTATAATTGGACAGGGATGTATTAAAGAGCTGCATTAATGCTTCAGCAATAATATAATCATCTTGACTGAAATTAGAATCTTTATCCATTCGGTTTGCCAAAATAAAGCCATAGAGCTCATCTTCAATCATGAGCGGAATCCCAAGATGGGAAGGGAAAGCTTTAAGAAGATCAGAAGGAAGAAAACGTTTCATATCTTCTGCATTCATAATATGCCCATGAAATTTTGCGATCATATTATAATTTTCATCAAAAGGCAAGGTATAGCTCGTGTACGAAAATCCCTTGGATTTAATCAAAATATACTGATCATATTGTTTTGAAAATACAGCAATCTGATCTACTATAAGAAGTTCAGTTACAAAATCATAGGTGAAATTCAGAATTTGTTCAGCACTAAATCTTTGAGAAAAAAATTGTATAGCTTGAAGCAATCCTGTATATCGATACAACTGGCTAGTAATTTCTTGACTTTTCTTTTGTTCGTCAATTCTGGATAAGATATCCTCGTAACTCATTTTGATTTCCTCCTAAATATAAAGTAGAGTAATCCGGTTGATTATTCACATATTAATTCGTTATCCATGACATAATAAGTAACCGGTCCCTTTATATCATTAGTAATTCTCTTTGTAATCTTTTTAAGTGTAAGGGTTGTATTTCCATGGACTTGACCGCTTATAGAAATTTCCCCTTCTCCTTTTGTACGTAAATAAGAAATATGTTTTTTTCTTTCTGACTGAAGATGTTTAAGGGTTTCTTTAACTTCTTGAAATTGATTGGATATTTTCTTATATTCGAATTGCTGTTGTTCTGATAAATTTTCACTTCCGGCGTAAATAGCAATTTTATGCTTGAATTCTATTAATTGATCATTAATCTCTTGAATAGACTTATTAATCTCATCCAATCTTTCTTTTAATTCTTTTCTATTAAATCCTTGTATTGTTATATTTGTAGGGGTTTCAGATCGGTTTCCTACCTCATTAGCCACTACTTTAATTTCTGCATCTATATTTCCGCCAATAATTCGACTGCTCCTTGATTCAAAAATTACCTGTTTTGCCTTGATATTACAGTTTATTGCATAAAAACCGATATGCACTGTTTCATCGCATTCAATAGTACATTCAGAAGCAAATTTTGTGTATAAATCTTGCTTACAATATAGATGGGCCTTATTTTTCCCTGCAATTCCTCCGCGGATATAGATACAGCCGTCCCTGCTCTGAATCTTTTCTACGCTTCCAACGCCCATTACACCCATTACTTGAATATCATTTTTGGCTTCTACTGAAAAATTATCTTCAATAGAGCCCTTGATATTTACGAAGCCATCAAAATTAATATTACCTGTATCAAAAGATACACTTCCTTCAATCTCAAGGCAATCATAAACGTATATGATTTCCTGACGATAAAATACAGCCCCTGTTTTCTTAGCTATTAGGGTAGTAATCCCTTTTTCTTCATCATATACTTCTTCAACAGAGTGTTTATCATAATGGAGAGGAAATTGTTTACCTGGTTTAGCAGGAATGGTTTCGCCTAAAATGGATTTGCCAGGTTCTCCGGGAGTTGCATCTATTCTCTCGCCTAGCCAATCGCCTTTACTCACTTTATTGATTAAATTCAGTTCATAATGATTTACCGTACCATCTTCAGTAATTTCAGGCTTGGGTTCGGTGATTTCGTACATTTTTATTATTGAGTTCTTACCATCTACAGGAAGCTTACCTTCTGCTATAAGTATTTTAACTTTAGGCTTTAAATCCATTAATAAAACATCTTGTTTGATGCCATAGACGATTCCTTTTTTCTGCAGGGCTTCCGTAATTTCCATTATGGTTTGTTTTCGCCTTGCCCCAATTAACTCCGCCTCTGGTACATAAAGAGTAATATATCCTTTTAAATGGTCGCTGCTAATCTCAACTTCTACGCGCTCTCTTACTTCACCAAATTTAATTAAAAATTGAGGTGCATTCATAACAGCCCTTTTTAAAGATAAAAAGTTAGTAATCTTCACTTGGGGAAAGTCTATTAATGTTTGATTTAATTCTTCTAAGGTGTAACCCTTTTTAAAGGATTCAATATAGAATCCATCATCCTTTTCTACCAGTTGAATATAGGGATTTGAGTATATAACATTGAATTTCATTAGTATCACCCTCAGCGAAAGTTGTTTTTATCTTATTATACTCTATAATAAACAATAAATAAATATCGAAAAGTGTGAATTATGGTTATTTTAAACAAATACGCATAATTTAAGAATATTGCAAATATAAATGATAAAGATATTTACAAGAGTTTGTACATATATTTATTACTATAAAACGTACAAGGGAGAGGTTGAAGATATGAATACGTCAGAAAAAATCAAGATTTTTGCAATGATCGTCTTAGTTGTTTTTTTGTTCGGATGCTCGAATAACATGGTCATTAAAGAAGAAGTTCCAAACGTAAAGCAAGAAACGGATGTATTGGAAAAGGAAAGGAATAAAGAAACTAATTCTGAGAATGAAAGAGCTATTTATGAAGTGGATGCGAATATTCCTGTTTCAAGAGCATTGGCAGCTAAGATGATTGCTTTAACCTATAATGATTATGCTGATATCAAGACAATGGACCGAGAAATACAATATGAGGATGTCAAACCAAGTGATTGGTATGATATGTATATTAATGCAGCGACGGTTCAAGGATTTATGAATGGCAGTGGAAAGGTATTTAATCCATTGGAGCCTTTAACCTATGCCAATGCACAAACCCTTCTTGAAAGAATCGCAGAAGGAAAATTCAAGGTTAAAATGAATCTAAGCAAGGAGATGCAAAAAAAATATATCACTTATAATGACTGGGTAAACATATATATGCGTCTTTTGAGTAAATTAAGCGGAGAAAAAAGTATAGAAGAAGCATATGGAATTAGAGAAAGAGGATTTGTCTTAGTAGCAACTCCTGCGAACAGTACTGAGCTGGATGCATGGGAAATGGGTACGGATAAAGGAATTTACGGCTTTGCAGGACTACCCATGGATGCTTATATAGACAAACAAATAAGAGTATTGTTAAAAGATAATGAAGTTTTTGCATTTCTTAAAATCGAAGAGGAAAAGCCTACTATTACAAATGTATACATCGCAGATACTTCTGAAGACGAAATAACTATTTTTGTGGGAGGAGTCCACAGAACCTATAAAAGCAATAATAATTTTAGTGGAGAGAAAGGGAAAATCGGAGATATACAGATTCAAGCGGGATCTTTGATTTCTCTTAAAACCTATGAAGAAGCCATTTCAGGAAGGGTCCTTTTAGTGGATTCGAAGAAAATAGAATTAGAAGGAAAAGGACATATTGAGTTTGCCAATGATTATAAATTATACAGTATTGTCGGAGAAAAACCCCAGTGGTGCAGTCTAAGCAATCTTACCATAGGAGAAGATATTGGACGATTTATTTTAAAGGATAACAAAATTTGTGCTGCAATCATCGAAAAAAAACCGACTCCAAATAAAATTCGTGTAGCACTTCATAAGACCGGTTTTACAGGATTAGTCCATCAAGAGGTGAAGATTACAAGCGATGAAAATTTCATAGTCAAAATAGGAGATGAAGAACAGATCTACAAAAGTGGTGAGAGCTTTAATATCAAGGAGGAAGAAGAAAAGTTATCCGATCAAATCCCCAGAGTAAAAATTAGAACCCAATCGGGAAATGGAAAGCTAAAGGTATTGTCCATTCAGCGAAACGGACAGAATCCTAAATATCGAGGAACTTTAGATATTGTTCAATTAGATCAAGGGTACAGCATTGTCAATGAATTACCCATTGAAGAATATCTTTATGCCGTGGTTCCCAGTGAAATGCCTACGTCCCATGGACTGGAGTCTGCAAAAGTACAGGCAGTTACGGCAAGAAGCTATGCCTATGTTCAATTTTATTCCAATCGTTTTCATACTTATGGAGGCAATGTAGATGACTCTGTTCAGTGCCAGGTATACAATAATACCCCTGAAACCGATATTTCCATACAAGCGGTTAAAGCTACTCAAAATGAAGGAATAAAATACAATGGAAGCGTAATAAGTGCCAACTTTTTTTCAACATCTTCCGGATATACGGCAAATTCAGGAGAAGTATGGGCTGACTATGCGGACAAATCTTTCCCAAGCTATACACCACCTTATATGGTGTCTAAAAAACAATTCGAGGGAACAGACTTTGGAGATCTTAGTAAAGAAGAAAACGCTAAAAAGTTTTTCAAGGCAACCGATATTGACGGGTATGATCAGGAGTTTGGTTGGTTCAGATGGAACATTACGATGAGTCTTGAAGAACTTAGTGCTTCGATAAATGCGAATTTAAAACAGCGATATGCAGCAAATCCAAAACTCATTAAAGTATTGGATGAAAATAATATTTTTAGAAGCCGTCCTGTAGAAAACATTGGAACCCTTAAAAAAATTGATATTGTCAAGAGGGGCCAGGGGGGCAATATCATGGAGATGGTTTTAATAGGCTCCAAAGCAACCATAAAAGTATTAACGGAATATAATATTCGATTCCTTCTTCAGCCAAAACAATATATTGAAGGGAAAGAACCCATTATCATTAACTTATCCAATGGAACTACAATGCAAGATTACAGTATTATGCCCAGTGCATTTTTTGTGATCGAACCCAATAACCAAGATGGTAAACTTATCGGGTATACCTTTTTTGGCGGAGGTAATGGTCACGGGGCAGGGATGAGCCAAAATGGCGTAAAAGGAATGGTGGATAAAGGGTATAATTATAAACAAATCCTTCAGCACTATTATCCCGGAACGGAAGTAACAAAAATATATTAAAACAGCATAGAAAATTTGTATGGGCGGACATTGTTCGCCCTAATTTATTACATAAGAAATTCCTTTAACTTTCCGATGTAATCAAAAGTCCTGTTGTGATCAAAATAGTTGAGTATGTCACAAATTTTATATATACATTTACATTGACAAGGGCTTTAAAAATGAAGTACAATAAAACCGTTCAAACTATGAACAAGGAGCGTTATAGATGGAAAAAGAACTTGAGATACTAACTCATATCCAGGAAAATGAACATATTACGCAGCGGGAAATTGCAGAAAAAACAGGTCTTTCTCTTGGAGCTGTCAATTTACTTTTAAAGAAGATGATCAAGACTGGATTAATAAAGATTGAAAGATTAAATGCGAGAACATTAAAATACATATTGACTCCTGAAGGAATGAAGGAAAAGACTGCGAAGACCTACCATTATATTGTCAGAACCTATGAAACCATTACCCGCATCCAGGCAGTATCAAAAGTCATCTTAGAAAAGCAAAAGAAAAAAGGTATTAAGACAATATATCTATACGGGAATCAAGATGAAGTTTATAATGTTTTGCGTATTACTATGAGCGACGTTGTTGGAAATCTGGATATGAATTATGAGTTAATCAATAATATAGATGCTATTAATAAAACAAAGGATTCAGTTGTACTCATTTGGAATGAGGAAAATGAAGAAGTCGTAAAGGCAAAGCAAATCCCCTATATTAATATTTTGTACAGTTTATAATATAATGGATACCAAAAAATAAGACAGTAATTGAGAGTGATTAAATGAAAAAGCAAATATCCCTATCCAAACCTGATATTACAGATAAAGAAATTGAATATGTGAATCAAGTGCTCCGCTCAGGAGTTTTAAGCATTGGACCGAAAATAGAAGAATTTGAAACAATGATCGCAAAATTTACGGGAGTTAAGCATGCTGTTGCTGTGAACAGCGGAACCAGTGCTCTTCATCTCATTATTAGAGCTTTAGGAATAAAAGAAGGGGACGAGGTCATCACTACCCCCTTTAGTTTTATTGCCTCGGCAAACTGTATTTTATTTGAAAAAGCAGTACCGGTTTTTGTTGATATTGATGAAGAAACTCTCAATATTGATATCAATCAGATTGAAGAGAAAATTACCGATAAAACGAAAGCGATTTTGGTGGTTGATGTTTTTGGACAGCCTATGAATCTCAATAAGGTAAGAGAAATTGCAAGGAAACACAACCTTTATGTGATTGAAGATTCCTGTGAAGCCCTTGGAAGTATTTATCAAAATACTAAAGCCGGAAGCTCTGCAGATGCTGCTGCCTTTGCTTTTTATCCGAATAAGCAGATTACAACCGGAGAAGGGGGCATTATTGTAACCAATAACGATGAAGTTGCAGAGCTATGCAGGAGTATGAGAAGCCAGGGAAGAGCAGTTACAGGACTATGGCTGTATCATGAGCGATTGGGATACAACTACCGATTAAGCGAAATTCATTCCGCTTTAGGCATTGCACAAATGGAAAGAATTGATGAAATCATAGAAAAAAGAAATGCGGCGGCCAACTACTATACGGAGAAGCTTAAAGAGATTCCATGGGTTCAGGCACCTTTTATTCATCCGAATGTAAGCCGTATGAGTTGGTTTGTTTATGTTATTCGTGTTTCAGAAGAAATAAGAAATGATTTAATAGATTATTTAAGAGACAATGGAATAGGATGTAAACCTTATTTCACCCCTATTCATCTTCAACCATTTTATAGAGAAACCTTCGGGTATAAATCAGGAGACTTTCCTGTAACTGAAAAAGCAGGTAGTGAGTGTATTGCCATTCCCTTTTATACAAATCTTACAAGGGAAGAAATTGACTATGTTGTGGATACAATAAAGAACTTTAAGAATGTATTCCAGATATGAAATTTGAGGTGTACCTATGAAAGAGATCCAAATAATGATCAAACATGGACTGGATAAACTAATTGCATTTATTCTATTTATTGCAGTGAGCCCCATATTTTTTATTATTGCTTTAGGTATTAAACTAACCTCAAAGGGTCCGGTTTTCTTTATACAAGAGCGAGTAGGAAAAGATGGGAAAGACTTTAAAATTTACAAATTTAGAACCATGATACAAAATGCAGTGAATATGGGAAATGGTATTTATACAGAAGAAAACGATCCCAGAATTACTAAAATAGGAAGAATTCTAAGAAAGACGAGCTTAGATGAGCTGCCCCAACTCATCAATATTTTAAAAGGGGATATGAGTATTATTGGTCCAAGACCTACCTTAAGATACCAGGTTGAAAAATATAATGAATTCCAGATGCAGCGACTTAAAATGCGTCCTGGAGTAACAGGGCTTGCCCAGGTAAACGGCAGAAATTCGCTCCCTTGGGCAAAGAGAATAGAATATGATGTGGAATATGTCAATAACTATTCCTTATGGTTAGATTTAAAAATAATTATTAAAACCGTAAAAGTGGTATTAACTGCTGAGGGAGTTTACGGGCAAAGGGATGAAATGATGTGAAAAAGTTAGTCATTGTCGGTGCCGGAGGATTGGGAAGAGAAGTGGCACGCTATATAAAAGATATCAATCAAATGCATCCTTCATATGAGTTAATAGGCTTTATTGACAGCGATCCTGGAAAAAAAGGCATAGAATACTTTGGAGTGCCTGTTTTGGGGGACTTTGATATATTGAGTACTTTAGCAGAACCCTATGAAAAATTATACGGGTTTTGTGCCGTTGCCAAACCAAGTATCAAAAGCCGTTTGATCCTTCAAATGAAGGAACATAATCTCGATATGATCAACATTATTCATCCTACGGCTTACATTTCTCCGGAGGTACAAATAGGAGAAGGGGTTCTCATCAGTCCTTACTGTGTGCTTACAACCAATATTATTATTGGGAACTATGTTCATATCAATCCTCAGTGCGGAATAGGCCATGACACCACTATAGCCGATTATTCTACCCTCTATTGGAATGTAAATGTTTCCGGAAACGTTACGATTGAAGAACGGGTAGAGATAGGCAGTAAAGCGTTTATTAAGCAAGGGTTAACCGTACAAAAGGAGAGTGTCATTGGTGCAGGGGCGGTGGTGATTCAGTCTGTTGAAAGCGGCATTACAGCGGCAGGAGTCCCTGCCAGAGAGATTTTTCATAAAGAGAGGCTTACCAATGAGACTTAGAAAAATAATTTGGATACTTACAATTTTATGGATGGCAGCTATATTTCTTCTCTCGTCAAGACCGGGGGATTTGTCTCGTCAAGACTCGGCATGGGTGTTGGAAAGAGCCAATATCCTCACTCAGGAAGAAGCAATGGATATAGATAATTCTGAGGCAATGAGTTTGCAAATGTGGATTCGAAAGACTGCTCATGTTATTATTTTTGGCGGATTATGTATGCTGATCTATGCTTCCTGTTATGGATATGTTGGAAAAGCAATTAAAACAGGCATGTGGTCGTGGATTGCGACAATCTTATATGGCATTACCGATGAAATTCATCAATTTTTTGTCCCAGGAAGAGGGGCTCAGATACAGGATGTATTAAGAGATGGAAAAGGCGCTTTATTTGGATGCTTGATTATGGTGATGGTTTTTCTATTAATAGAAAGAGTGCCTTCAATAAATAAGATCGTGGATAAAATATATAACTTAAATATAGAATTAAGCTAGGGATATAACGTAGGGTCAGTTCACAGTACCCTACGTTTTGCTATAGCCCAATTATATTCTAGAGTGTAGAGGTAGTTATGAAAAAGAAAATGATTATTCCGATATTTGTTTCTCATCAAGGTTGTCCGAATGATTGTGTGTTTTGCAACCAAAAAAGAATAACAGGTGTAAAAGATGTATTTGATGAAAGCCAAATACGTCATCATATTGAAAGTTATTTAGAAGGTTCGAATGTAGATAAGCGTGTTGAAATAGCTTTTTTTGGAGGGAGTTTTACAGGCATCCACCCCCTTATTCAAAAGAAATATCTGGATCTGGCAACAGAATATATCATGAAGTATCAATTAGAGGGTATAAGGCTTTCTACCAGACCGGATTATATTAGTGAAGAAATTTTAAAACTTTTATCCCAATACCCTGTAAAAGCAATAGAGCTAGGTGTACAGTCTCTTGATCAGGAAGTATTAGAAACCAGCAAAAGGAATCATACGGTAGAAGATGTGTATAGAGCCGTTGAATATATCAAGAAAACACCGATAGAATTGGGACTTCAAATGATGATAGGTCTTCCAAAAGATACCCTTCATAAGAGTATAAAAACCGCTCAAAAAATAATAGCAATGAAGCCTCATACCACCAGGATTTATCCCACAGTCATTATGAAAGATACAGAACTTGAAACTATGTATTATAAAGGAATCTATCAGCCCTTAAGTTTAGATGAGGGAATAGCCTGGACAAGTCAGATACTTCCTTTATTTTATGAAGCTGGCATTACCGTGCTTCGGGTAGGACTGCAGGCTTCAGAAGAGGTGGACTTAGGAAAAGGAATCGTTGCCGGTCCCTATCATCCGGCTTTTAGACAATTGGTTGAGGAAAAGATGCTGAATGAGTTTGTTTTAAAAATCTATGAAGAAAACGGAAATAAGCCTCTTATTATTTGTGCTAACCAGAAGATGTATCAAAGCTTGATTGGACATAAGAGAAAATATTTAAACCATATAAAAGAACAGGGAATCCCCATTCAATTTAAGCGAATAAGCGGGGGAGAAGATTCCCTGGTGTTTGAAAGTGAGGGAAGAAAACTGAATGATCTTTCTATCCCAAAATATTTACGATAGTCTAAAAAATCTACTGCGTCAGGCAGATGAGGTAATAGAAATTCAATCCTTGGATATTGTTTATGAAAGTATTAACCATCATCCGGATATATTCCTTTTTTGTGGAGATGAAAAAATATATATGGCAGAGGAACAGTATCAATGTATAAAGAATCAACTGAATCCTTTTTCTTTGCCGATAGAGGTCTTAGAAAATCAGTTGGGGTATCGATATCCCCAATCTGTAAGTTTTAACGGACTGATGGTAGGCAGACATTTTATTCACAATTTAAACTATACGTCACCGATTATTTTAGAAGATATGAAAAAAATAAAGAAGAACATTATTCATGTCAAGCAAGGATATACCCGATGTTCAGCCCTTCCCATTGATGATTCCAGTATTATAACATCGGATGCAGGGATTGCTAAAGCAGTGGCTTCCCATGACATAGAGGTATGTTTGATTCAGCCAGGATTCATACTATTGCCCGGGCAATTATACGGTTTTATAGGTGGTACTGGAGGAAGGGTTAATGATAACATCTACTTTGCAGGGGATATTTCAAAACATCCTGACTATGAAAAAATAAGAAGATTTATCCATGGGAAAAGATTGGAGATCATATATGATTCCAATTATCCTTTGATCGATGTAGGATCTATTTTAACGTTTTCTTAAGCAAAGAAGAGCTGAACTTCTATTTGAAGTCCAGCTCTTCTTTGTATTAGATCTTAATGTCGATGGTTCCACCAATATGGGGATTGACTGAAATCTCCATTGCCGATGTGCTTGCTTGAAGCATTTGCATCATCTGTTGAGACTGTACCGTTACTTGATCTTTTGCAAGATTCATAACTGCAACCGAAACATTTAGTCCTAACTGCTGCATAGATATGGCGGAGGATAATGCTGCGATATCCATAAGTTACCCCCTTTATAGTGAAAATAGGAATGCAGTAAATTAAGCATTCTATAATCAATATCGACATTTTATTATTTATTATCAATAAGTGATGAGCCAGCTTTTTAGAATTATAATATATTTCATTGATTTTCTCACGTTAAAGTAGTAAAATATAATTTAAATATTTTTGAAATTATAACTATATATTTTTAATAATAAAGGAAATATAAAGGGGAGCATACAATGATATCAAATAAGATGAAAACTTTGGTAGAAAACAGCTCAGTGATCCGAGCAATGTTTGAAGAAGGAAAAAGATTAGCCAATCTTTATGGGGAAGAGAATGTGTTTGACTTTAGCTTGGGAAATCCCAATGTAGAACCACCTGAAAATATTAAGGCCTCCATTCAGAAAATTTTAAATGAAGAATCACCTAATTTAGTACACGGTTATATGAACAACTCCGGTTACGAAGATGTTAGAACTAAGATTGCAGAATTTATTAATAATAAACATGGTTTGGATCTATCCTTTAACAGTATTGTTATGACCTGCGGTGCAGCGGGGGGACTGAATATCCTGTTAAAAGCTCTTTTAAATCCTGGGGATGAAGTCATTGTTTTTGCACCTTTTTTTGGGGAGTATAACAATTACGTTAATAATTTTGATGGGCAGCTTATTATTGTTCCACCGGATATTGATACCTTTGAACCGAATATAGAAGAATTAAAGAAAAAAATTACCCCTAAGACAAAAGCGGTAATCATCAATTCTCCTAACAATCCAACGGGAGTGGTATACTCAGAAAAGGCGATCAAAGAATTGGCAAAAACCTTATCAGAAAAAGAAGAAGAGCTGGGAATAAGCATCTATCTGATCTCTGATGAACCTTACAGAGAAATAGTTTATGATGGGGTAGAAGTTCCGTATGTTTTAAAATACTATAAAAATGCTTTTATTGGTTATTCTTATAGCAAATCCTTATCCCTTCCTGGAGAAAGAATAGGGTATATCGTGGCAAATCCTAAAATGGATGATTTTGAAGATGTGATGGCCGCATTAAATGTTGCCAACAGAATTCTAGGTTTTGTCAATGCCCCATCCTTGTTCCAAAGGGTAATTGCCGATTGCCTTGAATCCGAAGTAGATGTGAATATATACAAACGAAACAGAGATTTACTTTATAATCATTTGATAGAGATTGGATTTAAGTGCATAAAACCGGAGGGCGCTTTTTACTTATTTCCGAGAACCCCTATTGAGGATGATAAAAAGTTCTGCCAGGATGCGAAGCAATTTAATCTCTTGCTAGTACCCGGTTCATCCTTTGGCTGTCCCGGACATATTAGACTGGCATACTGCACTTCCTATGAGAAAATCAAAAATTCTTTACCTGCTTTTACTCAATTGGCAAAACTGTACAATATGAAATAAATAAAAAACCAGCCTGACCGATATTTGTATCGGCCGAGCTGGTTTTTTATTACATAGGAAATTCCTCTGAATTTCCTATGTAACAAAAAGCCATTCGGGTAAAATGCATACTCGCGCGTATTGTATTTAGTCGGCTTTGCCGACCGTGCTCGGCGCGAGAGTTTCGCAAGCGAAACTCTTTCTTATACTCTGTTTCTCTGTATCCCGTTTAAGAAGGCACGAATATTTTCAGCAACTTCATTAATGAGACGATATCTTGCTTCCGTACTTGCCCAGGCAATATGTGGTGTAATAAGCAGCTTGTCTTTATTCTTTATTTTCAAGAGAGGATTATTTTCTTCCATTGGTTCATGTTCAAGAACATCAAGGGCGGCACCGGCAATAAGATGATCATCCAAAGCCCTGGCAAGGTCTTCTTCGTTTACTATACTGCCCCGGCCTAAATTTAACAAAATGGCACTTTCTTTCATTTTAGACAGCTTGTCATAAGTAATCAGGTTTCTAGTGTTTTCATTTAAAGGGGCATGGATAGAAACGATGTCTGAGTGACTAAGTAAGGTATCTAAGTCTACCCGTTTATAATTTGGATGAGTATTTTTCCCTGATGTAGAGTAGTAGCTTACATTACAGCCAAAAGCTTCGGCTAATTGGGCTACCCTTTGTCCAATTGCACCTAAGCCGATAATTCCCCAAGTTTTCCCTTCCAATTCATGAAAAGGTTTGTCTAGATGAGTGAAAATATTACTCTTACAGTAATCTCCGGATTTCACATAATGATCATAATAAGGCAAGTGTTCCATCAGGTAAAGGGCCATAGCAAAGGTATGCTGGGCAACACTATTCGTAGAATATCCGGCAACATTGGTCACGGCTATTCCTTGTTCTCTCGTATAGTTTAAATCTACATTGTTCGTACCCGTAGCAGTAATGCAAATTAATTTAAGATTTTTGGCAGCAGATAAGTTTTGGGAATGAAGCTGTACTTTATTCGTTATAATAATATCCTGCTCTGCAATTCTCTCTGTAACTTCGTGAGGAGCAGTCGTTTCGTATACAGTGAACGCTCCAAATTATTCAAATATAGATAAATCAATGTCCTTTCCTAAAGTTTTAGAATCTAAAATGCAAATTTTTTTCATAGGAGCCTCCATGTGAAGTTAATATTTGAATAATAAGATGTCCAAATTCATATTTTAACATCTTTTGAGATAGTATCAAGAAAGTCCTACATATTAAAGTTCTATGTAGGACTCTCTTAAAAACATTATATAATTAAATTGTAAATTTTACAATCAGATCAGAGTCCAGTATTCTAAATGTAAAGGATTCTGTTATAAAGAGCTGAACTCTTTTTTCATCAGCGGTTTCGTAACCGATGGAAAAGTCTCTGCCTATGGTCATTTCTAAATCTTCATGGTCATAAGGAACTAAAAGTGCTCCATCCACAACTTCACTATATACAATGTCATTTCCCAGTAATTCCGTGATTCGTTTGCTTAGGGAATCTCCTTGAATTTCTCTATGGATTCTTTTCAAGGCTTCTTTCCCAACGACCAGGGTGTATGGCTTTTTGGTAAAAGAACGTTTTAAAATCAACATTCCTTCAGTGAGAGCATCCATAATTTCCGAACCATTGTTGCCAAAGGGTATGGATTTATGTGTTGAAGCATTTTGTAAACCTTGAATATTTGCAGAAGCATGCCCGTTATATAGTAGATTTTCTTCGAATAATGCAGATTTTTTGGCTGCTTCTTCAAGTGGAGACAAATCAATATCTTTTGCTCCGCGGATGAGATTATCCATTTCCCATCTGCTGAGTTCAAAGTTGATTCTTGTCTCAATTAAAGGCTTAGCTTCATATATTCCTGTATAAACTTCTCCATCTTTTCCTTCTATATTGGTTAAACGTCCTTCAGCAAGGACGGTATAATCCCAGCCTAAAGGTCCTTCTACATGAATGAATTTTCTTGCGGATAAATAGGATTCAAAAACCTGCTGTGCTCTTTCTTCTATTTCTTTCCATGCTTCATCTGTCAGGGGTGCAAGACTTCTTTTTAGAATATCCATAGGACAACCTCCTTTAATATTTGTATCGTATTTATCTTTTCATATTACCTATGTTTAAATGGAATGTAGCCGAATTATTTGTGGTAGAATGATCCTCGATTCCTTCTTCTATCTGAGTAATTGGTCCTTCTGTAAATAAGTATGTACGAAGTTCTTTATCCCATGCAGGAAGATTTCTTCTAAGCCATTCGATTGCCATAACTGCATGTTCTATTTCTTCGTCACGATTATGGGCTAAAATAGCCTTAACCTGTGGATCTTTAGAAGCTGAAACCCGTTGATGATACCAATTCACTGCTTCAACTTCTTCCTTTAAACTATGAAGTACTCTGGCGATATCTCTAGCTTTTTCATCAAGCAATTCTACCGGTTCATGATAATCCATAATTGCTCCTCCTTATTCATATTTCAATTAATGTTTCGTATCTTAGATATCTTATGCAAATTAATATGTATTATTCATGAATTTTTGGAAGGTCTGATTTATGTTTATAGAATTTAATGATAAAATATTAGAATAAACAATTTGCAATGACAATTTAGCTATGTGTTTTAAGGAGAGATGAAGATATGTTTTTTATTGGGATATTTGGGATTGAGCAAAAACAAAAAGAAGTATCGGACAGGCGTAATATTATCTGCCCTGCCTGCGAAGCTTTTGGAAGCTATCGTTTGATTAAGATGTATAATTATTTTCATATATTTTTTATTCCTATATTTAAGTGGAACACTCGATACTTCATTAAAACTTCATGTTGCAATAAAATATTTGAAATCCATTCTGAAATAGGAAAAAGAATAGAGGGGGGCGAATCGGTAGAAATAAAATCCAGCGAATTGGAATCTTTAGGCGTTGCAGAACAGTCCAATGTATGTTATCACTGTGGTGCAACCATTGATCCTCGATATGTTTATTGTCCCTATTGCGGCAAAACTTTAAAATAAAAAATAAAATCTATTGACATTGACGTTACGTAAAGGTGTATGCTCATTGTGTGAGGAGGTGAAGAGATGGAATATACAGTGCAAAAACTAGGGAAACTGGCAGGTATAAGTACCAGAACCTTAAGATATTATGATGAAATAGGGATTCTAAAGCCGGCAAGAATCAATTCATCAGGATATCGCATTTACGGTCAGGAGGAAGTGAACAGGCTGCAGCAAATCTTATTTTACAGAGAATTAGGAGTAAGCTTGGATCAAATCAAAGAAATCATAACATCCCCTACATTTAATCCAACTGCTGCACTGATAGAACATCGTGAAAAACTCCTCGAAAAAAGAAAACAGTTAGATATATTAATTAGCAATGTTGAAAAAACCATTGCATCGCAAGAAGGGAGAATTGAAATGTCTGATCAAGAAAAATTTGAAGGCTTTAAACAAAAATTATTAGATGAAAACGAGAAAAAATACGGAAAAGAAATAAGAGAAAAATACGGGGATGAGCAGGTAGAAAGGTCTAACCAGCAATTTAAAAATATGACCCAGGAACAATACGAGGCACTCCAAAAAATAGAAAGAGAAATGTTTGACACATTAAAAGAAGCTATGGCTGCCGGAGATCCAGGCAGTGAAGCGGCACAAAAAGCAGCAGACTTGCATCGTCAATGGATCAGTTTTGCATGGGGAAACTACAACAAGGAAGCACATGCAGGGGTAGCTCAAATGTATGTGGCGGATGAAAGATTTAAAGCATATTATGATAAGGTACAGCCAGGACTGGCAGAGTTCTTAAGAGATGCGATTTTGATTTACACAAATAAATAAAAATAATATAATTAAGAGGGTGAGTGCATAAGTACTCGCCCTTTTACATTACATAGAAAATGGTAAAAAATTTTATTAAACATGTTATAGAAAGGACTGTGGTCTATGGGAGCGTTTGATTTTAAAAAAGAATTTAAAGACCTTTATTTACCGAAAACAACGCCTAGTATTGTTGATGTGCCGAAAATGCGTTTTATTATGGTGGATGGTAAGGGAAACCCAAATACTTCGCCCTTTTATAAGGAAGCCGTAGAAGTACTGTATGGCTTATCCTATACTATCAAAATGAGCAAGAAGGGCAGTGTTCAGCCAGAAGGCTATTTTGATTATGTTGTTCCGCCGTTAGAGGGACTTTGGTGGTTTGAAAATAATTATTTCGATGGCAATGTTATTGGAAGGAAGGATGAATTTTGTTGGACGATGATGATTCGTCAGCCAGAGTTCGTTACCTCAGAGGTTTTTGAAATGGCGAAGGCGAGTTTGTCAAAGAAAAAGCCTGAGCTTAACGTATCCATAGCCCGCCTTGAGGACTTCACTGAAGGTTTGTGCGCTCAGGTCATGCATATAGGTTCTTATGACGATGAACCTCCTACCGTTGCGGCATTGGAAGAGTACATAGAATCACAGGGATATAAAACGGTGATGTCGGGCTTACGACAGCATCACGAAATATATATTAGTGATCCACGCAAAACGGCACCGGAAAAGCTTAAAACAGTCATTAGACATCCAATTGAAAGGATAGTAACCGAGTAATTGAAAGGAGAATATCATGAATAGAGGAATTGTTGTTACAGGAGGCGGACATGGCATAGGAAAACAGATATGTGTGGACTTCATTAAAGCTGGGGATAAGGTATGCTTTATTGATATAGACGATAAACGATCTGTTGAATTTGCAAAGGAGTATCCGAACCTCTTTTATTTTCATGGTGATATTTCCAATCCATTAACACTAAAAGAATTTATTGAATTTGCAATTGAAAAGATGGGAAGAATCGATGTTCTGGTTAATAATGCTTGTCGTGGCAGTAAAGGTATTTTGTCTTCTTTAAGTTATGAAGAATTTGATTATATTTTATCCATCGGATTAAAAGCACCCTATGAGCTCAGTCGTTTATGTAAAGATGAATTGATTAAAAATAAAGGGAGAATTATTAACATTGCATCTTCCAGAGCATTTCAATCCGAACCTGATACAGAAGCCTATGCCAGTGCGAAGGGTGGGATTGTTGCTTTAACCCATGCGTTGGCGATATCCCTGGGTCCAGATGTTCTTGTGAATTGCATTGCCCCAGGCTGGATCAATGTAACCGATCAGCAAGAGCTTAGTTACGAAGACCGTGCTGCAATTCCGGCAGGGAAAATAGGAACGCCAAAAGATATTTCGGATATGGTTTTATTCCTGTGTCAGCAGGATTTTATTACCGGGGAAACCATTACTGTAGATGGCGGTATGAATAAAAGAATGATTTATCATGGAGACTGGAATTGGTATTATAGAGAAAATTGAAAAAACCACATTAGAAGAAGCCATCTTCTGTTTTAATAATAACAGAGGATGGCTTCTTAATTTGGGAGGGTATTATTGATATTGGGATCCATAAATGGATACAAATTGATCTCTTAGTTTAAATCTATTTTTATCCCATTCTAAGGATGTTTGAATATAGCCTAAGGCATCGGCAGCATATCTGCCAGAAATTCTCTGGAATCCCAGAAGTTCATACACTCCATTAGAATCGAAATCAATTGGATAAAGACCGCTTAAGGGACTTACAAATCCTTCGATGGGTTCTTTTAGGGTGCCATCTGCATTATATATTTCTTGTAGATACTCCTGGTCTCTATTAGATATATCTATAATGTATTTTATTCTGTCTGTAATATTGATTACATCTACTTTATATTGGTCTCTGTAAATTACCTCATATTTATAACTTTCATTAAAAACTTCATAATCAAATAATAATTTAGGAATGTTTCCTGCATCGGAGTAAATATAATAATACATGATGCCTCCACTGCCCCCGGATGTAATACCAATTAAAATGTCTTTAATTCCATCACCAGTAAAATCCCCTAAAAAAACTGTAGGATTATAACCTGCGTCAGATTTAAGAGGAACAGATACAACCCTACCTGTTCGACCATCCTTTATTGAAAGAGTAATTTTTTGAATAAAAGGACTGTCACTGGTTTTAACCCCGGTGAGGTAAACAGTATCAGGTATTCCGTCGCCCGTCACATCTCCTCGGGCAGAAGCGACCACAAAGGGGGGAGTGGCAGCATCTATTCTATAATAAGGATTCATAAACATAATTATTCCTCCAGATCACTATATCTTTTTATTATTATATGTTTAAATGGTATAATTGGTATCAGTTATTCATTATAAAAAAGTTCACATTTAAAGGAGACTACGATGATTAGAGAGTTTAAAGAAAATGACATGCACAGTGTTATGAAATTATGGCTGGAAACCAATATTGCCGCACATAATTTTATCCATGAAGACTATTGGAAAAGCAACTATGATAACGTAAAACAAATGCTTCCAGAGGCAACTATTTTTGTATATGAAGAAAATGATTCCATTCAAGGGTTTATTGGATTAAGTCAAAACTATATTGCTGGCCTGTTTGTTGAAACAATTTGCCAATCAAAAGGAATAGGAAAGGCATTATTAAATCATATTAAGGAAAGACATACAGAACTTTTACTGCAAGTTTATAAGAAAAATAATAGAGCGGTTAACTTTTATCTAAGAGAAGGCTTTGCCATTATTCATGAACAGATCGATAAAAATACGAATGAAATTGAATATATCATGAAGTGGTGCAAATATGAATAGCTGATTTTTGAAGCTTGAGACCAAATATGTTCTTTCTGTACGGGAGGGATTCATATTTGATTGAAAAAGTTAAGCATTTAGCCATAGACTATGGAGTAAATGAAACTATAGCACCGCATTTATCTAATATAGTTGCCCTCATTGCAGTTATTGTCATTAGTTTGAGTGCAGCTTCGATTGTACGAAGAGTCCTTTTTAGAATATTAGAATCCTATGCGGGAAAGACAAAGACCAATTGGCATACTATTCTTACAGAGAGAAAAATTTTTGATCGCTTAGTACGTATTATACCCATTGGGATTATACATGCCTTTGCGCCATTATTTCCTCCTTTCACAGAGTGGATTGAAAGAATCGCTTATTCCTGTATCATTTTCCTTGTTCTATTAGCAATTAATGGACTTTTAGATGCAATAAATGATATATATTCAAAGTTCGAAATCTCTAAGATAAGGCCGATTAAGGGATATCTTCAGGTTCTTAACATTCTTTCCTATACCATAGGCATTATAGTGATTATCAGTGTATTAATTGACCGCTCCCCATGGATTTTATTAAGTGGTATCGGCGCAGCCACTGCGGTGGTAATCCTTATTTTTCAAAATTCCATTCTGGGGCTTGTAGCCAGTATACAAATAACATCAAACAATATGCTGCAAATCGGAGACTGGATTGAAATGCCGAAATTCGGGGCAGATGGGGATGTATTAGAAATAACCCTGCATACTGTCAAAATACAAAATTTTGATAAAACCATTACGTATATTCCCACCCATGCATTTATGCAAGAATCCTTTAAAAATTGGCGGGGCATGATGGAGGCAGGGGGAAGAAGAATCAAAAGAGCCATCTATATTGATGTTACAAGCATAAAGTTTTGTAATGATGAAATGTTGAATCGATTAGAAAGCATTCAATGTATTCACAAATACATTAAGAACAAAAGAAAAGAAATTGCTGAACATAATAAAGCCTGTAATATAGACGATTGCCATCTTGCCAATGGAAGACACTTAACGAATATAGGGATTTTTAGAGTATATATTGAACATTATTTAAAAAATCATCCTAAGGTAAGTAAGGAGATGACGCAAATTGTCAGGCAGCTTCCCCCTGGGGAAAATGGATTGCCTATTGAACTCTATGCCTTTACTAATGAAATTCTATGGGCTGACTATGAACGAATTCAGTCAGATATTTTTGATCATTTGTTAGCTGTGGTACCTGAGTTTGACTTAAGGATTTATCAGAAGCCCTCAGGGTACGATTTCAGTCGCGGGATCTGATGTGTTTTGGCTTTATTATTTTAGAAATTAAATATATAGAAGGAATGCGTGCAGTTTTTTTGCACGCTATTTTTTTGAATAAAACAAGATCATCTTGATTCTATTTGGAAAAATCATGTAGGGAAATTGCCAAATTTTATATAAGTTCTGAGTAAAACAGTTGACATGTAATGATTATTATTATAGTATAATAACGATAATCATTATCAGCGATATATTGAAAAAGAGTTGTACATAATTTTATTTCACAGAAGAAAGGAAGAAAATATCATGAATTACCCAAAGTTTAAATTTATTTTTACCCTTTTATTTGTACTTAGTATTGTATTAACAGGGTGTGGAAGTAAACAAACTACTGTACCATCCCTGGAAGAAAATACACAGAGTTCAGAATCTACTGGTGACTATCCAATAGTGATTCAACACGCCTTTGGAGAAACGATTATAGAAAGCAAACCAGAACGGGTTGCTGCTATTGCTTGGGGAAATCAAGACCTGCCTTTGGCATTAGGGGTTGTTCCTGTTGGCGTTTCCCAGGCCAATTACGGAGTACTTGATGGCAGCGGTCTTTTGCCTTGGACTTTAGCTAAATTTAAAGAATTGGGAGAGGAAGAACCTATTATTTTTAATGATACAGATGGTTTGAATTACGAAGCAATTAGTGATGTTCAACCTGACGTTATACTT
Source organism: Candidatus Epulonipiscium sp. (assembly GCA_012519955.1). Classification (GTDB taxonomy): domain Bacteria; phylum Bacillota; class Clostridia; order Lachnospirales; family Defluviitaleaceae; genus Defluviitalea; species Defluviitalea saccharophila. The sequence continues at coordinate 7,072 of JAAYPH010000179.1, read as the reverse complement.
GCCGCTTATTCAGGAATCACCCAGGAAGAATACGATTTATTGAGTCAAATCGCTCCTGTCGTGGCGTATCCAGAATTTCCATGGCAAACCTATTGGCGTGAACAAATTACTGTCAATGCAACTGGCATGGGCATGCAATCTGAAGGGGAAGCCTTAGTTGAGGAATTAGAAGCTTTGATAGAAGAAAAAGTTAGTGGACATCCAGGCATAAAAGGTAAAAAAGCAGCTTTCTTTGCTTTTACTCCGTCAGATTTAGGAAAGTTCTACATATATCATCCCAATGATCCCCGTGCAGCTTATCTTTTAGATTTAGGGATGGAATTACCGGACAGTATTGCAAAATTAGCTCAGGATACCAATAGCTTTTATTTGGAATTAAGTTCAGAAAATGTGGATTTACTTCAAGACGTTGAAGTGATTATAGCCTACGGCAATGATGAATTATTAGAAGCACTTCAGGCAGATCCTTTGCTTGGAAGCCTTCCAGCCATTAAGAGTGGTTCAGTTGCATTAATTGAAGATGGTACACCTTTAGCTGCATCTGCTACACCAAGTGCACTTTCCATTCCGGCTACAATTGATGAATATCTTACTATTATTGGAGAGGCAGCTGATAAAGTAGAATGAAGCGCTCTAAAAAACTCCTGTTAGTTATGATCAGTTTACTCAGTTTGTCATTATGTGTTTTACTATCTTTAGCATTTGGAGCACGTTTTATTAGCTTTAATGAAGTATTGGACACTTTGATACACTCCCGAATGACAACCATTAATGAGATAGTGGTTCATGAACGAATCCCAAGAACTGTTTTTGGCATCATAGCCGGAAGTGCCCTAGGGGTATCCGGTGCATTGATGCAGGCTATTACCCGTAATCCAATAGCAGATCCAAGTATCTTAGGAGTCAATACCGGAGCGACATTGTTTGTTGTGGGAGGGATTGCATTCTTTGGCATTAGTTCTCCGGAGGAATATATATTTATTGCTTTAATTGGTGCTGCAATCACAACAGTATTTGTTTATGGAATAGGTTCCCTGGGGCCTGGCGGAGCAACACCCATTAAACTCGTTTTAGCCGGTGCAGCCACCAGTGCGGCGCTATCCTCTTTGGTGAGTGCCATTATTATGCCTAGAGAACAAGTTATGAATGCGGTTCGCTTCTGGCAAGTTGGAAGCATCAGTGGGGCGACATGGGAGGGAATATTCTCCATACTTCCCTTTCTTGTTATTGGCTTAATTTTAGGCTTAATAGTTACTCCTGCTTTGGATGCGCTTGCAATGGGAGATGACATTGCAACTGGTTTAGGCGTTCGGGTTGGAGTCGTAAGACTTATAGGGGCATTGGCCGGAGTCCTTCTTTGTGGTGCGACTACAGCTCTTGCGGGACCGATTGGATTTGTAGGGCTTATGGTTCCGCATACCATGCGCCTTATTTTGGGGCCTAATTTGCGATGGATTGTCCCTATGTCAGCTTTGGGTGGAGCAATTCTCTTAACCCTTTCTGACGTTATGGGAAGATTGATTGGCAGTCCAGGGGAATTGGAAGCAGGCATAGTAACAGCATTTATAGGGGCTCCAATACTTATTATTATTGCGATGAGAGCGAAGGGGCGAGCATTATGATTCGAAATAATCTTAGCAGTATTAAAGCAGGATATCGACGGAGGCAGAAGCGTTGGATTATCGTCACCCTTTTTTTAGGGGTGCTTACTTTAGCCCTTAGTATTTCTTTGCTTTTATTGGGGAATACCATATATCCAATTTCTGTGGTCCTAAAAGTCCTGATGGGAGAACAGATTCAGGGGGCTTCTTTTGCCATAGGGGCTTTACGCTTGCCTAGAATGTTATCCGGACTTCTTGTTGGGATAGCCTTTGGGATGGCAGGCAGTACGTTTCAAACAATCTTACGAAATCCTTTAGCGAGTCCCGATATCATAGGAGTAACGGTCGGTTCCAGCGCAGGAGCAATGATTTGTATACTTTTGTTAAAAATGAGTGGAGCTATTGTTTCCGTTGTTGCTGTGATTTCAGGGCTTTTTGTTGCTGCATTGATTTACATGCTTTCAAAGATCGGTAAATTCTCAGGAGGGAAATTAATACTCATTGGGATAGGCATACAGGCAATGCTTAATGCCGTAATATCTTTTTTACTACTCAGGGCGCCACAGCATGACGTACCTGCTGCTTACAGATGGCTTAGCGGAAGTCTTAATGGAATTCAGATGATGAGTATTCCTAAACTTTTCTTTGTTGTAATCCCCTTTGGACTCATCATCATTTTGTTGGGAAGACATCTTAGAATCTTAGAACTAGGGGAGCAATCTGCTATAACCCTTGGGGTGAGAACGGACTTGGTACGACTTTTATTGATTCTTAGTTCTGTGGTTTTAATAGCTTGTGCCACTGCAGTTACAGGACCTATCTCCTTTGTAGCTTTTTTAGCCGGACCGATTGCATCGAAGCTTGTGGGTATGGGTACTCCCAACGAATTTCCGGCAGGACTTGTAGGTGCTGTTTTAGTACTAGGTGCTGACCTTATTGGTCAGCTTGCCTTTAATACGCGATTTCCAGTGGGAGTCATTACCGGAATTTTAGGGGCACCTTATTTAATTATACTACTGATTCGTATGAATCAAACAGGAGGGTCAGCATGAAGAAATTACAATCCCTAAAAGCGAGTCATATCGTCGCTGGATATGATAAAAAAATTATAATAGATGGTATTGATATCACGATTCCAGACAATAAAATTAGCGTTATTATTGGCGCCAATGCCTGTGGAAAATCCACTTTGCTTAAGACTCTTGCCAGGCTTATTAAACCAAACTCAGGAGAACTGCTTCTTGACGGGAAAAAAATCAGTGAAATACCGCCTAAGCAACTGGCACAAATTTTGGGACTTTTACCCCAATCTCCGATTGTACCAGAAGGCATTACCGTGGCAGATTTGGTTGCGAGAGGAAGATTTCCGTATCAGTCTTTTTTGAAAGGACTGAGTACGAAAGATTATGAAGCTGTGGAAGAAGCTTTGGAAATAATGGGGATTACAGACTTGGCTAACCGTTGTGTGGACGAATTATCCGGAGGACAGCGACAAAGGGTGTGGATTGCCATGGCCCTTGCTCAACAAACGGATATTCTTCTTTTAGATGAGCCAACTACTTATCTGGATATCACTTATCAAGTTGAAATTCTTGATTTATTAACAGACTTAAATCGAAAAAGAGGCACCACCATCGTTATGGTGCTTCATGATATCAATCTTTCAGCCCGTTATGCGGATCATATCTTTGCCCTTCATAAAGGGAAGCTGATTGCTCAGGGAGCGCCTTCTGAAATTATAACAGAAGAGTTAATTAAAAAGGTCTTTAATCTTGACTGCTCCGTTATAAAAGATCCTGTTTCAGGCTCACCGTTTATCGTACCAAAGGGCAGACATCATGTCAGATTAAATACCAATCAGGAAGTAGCGGTTTAGTTTTGACTTGTACATTAATGAAAAAGGGATAAAAAAACCTCTTGCCAAATTTATTGACAAGAGTTTTTTTGGTTTATGCAAATTCCAGTTTGATTTATTAGACTACCAATGTAAATTTTATCGGGGAAACTTAGAATGGGACTATTTTTAAATACCTTCCAACATTCTTTTTATATTCTAAATACTTTGTACCAAACCTATTCGCTAGATATTTTTCTTCTTCTAAAATCTGCAGATGCATCAAAGTCACAGCGAATAGGGAAATCAATAGCAGTGGGAGATTGTCAAAGGCTAAATAATATCCTATATATGTAAGGTCAAATCCGAGAAATGCAGGATTTCTGCTAATCCTATAAATTCCTGATGTCACCATTTGGGTATTGTCTTCGGCAGGAATTCCTGCTCTCCAGCTGTCCCTCATAGTTACCATAGCAATAATAAAAACTAAAGCTCCAACAGCAGCCAAAACTATGCCACTTATTCAAACTTTTTCGGACAGAAAGCTGTTTGTATCTAACAGGATGCTTATTAACTCTATTGGTACAATCACAAAAGAAGTAAATTTCAACAGCTTCTCAACCAATAGTGTCTTTTTGCTTTTACTGCCAATACCTAATTGAGTCGTTTGTATGCCTTTACGTTTCTGTACAATTAATTTAGTCAGATATGCTCCATAGAATAGAATCAAAATTATTATTGCTGAAATCTGAAGGATGCTCATAGGAATAATTACCTCCTTTATACGTCTAATCAAAATTTAATACAGTAATAGTTTTACTTAAACAAACATATGATCATGTATTCATATGTTTACCTGAATTATAATTCAATATGTTTTAATATGTCAAGATTCTATGGAAAATTTATCTATATTTTTTTCAATGCAATTTTCCTATTTGGATTGAAATAAGATTATTGATATTAATGCAACACTATTATGATATAATTATGTAATATTAGTTTAGAAGGATATAAGAGAATGCTTTATTTTTAAAAAATAAATAATCAGGTTTATAATTGTTTACAAGAAATATTATCTAAACAGAGGAATAGGGGAGATACTGATGGAGGATAAAAAAGCATCTAAGAAATCCTATACAAAAGTAATAGACTATATCAAAATGCAAATTAGGCAAGGCAATCTAAAAATAGGAGAAAAATTACCGGCGGAGAGGGAATTATCCGAAATCCTGGGGGTAAGCCGCAATTCTGTTCGAGAAGCGATTCGTACATTAGATGTAATGGGTGTGATTTCAAGTCAGCATGGCGCAGGAAATTATTTAACAGGTAATTTTGAAAGCAACTTGGTAGAAACCATCTCTATGATGTTTCTGCTGAATCAGATTGATTATCAACAAATCAGTCAGCTTCGTCGTGGATTGGAGCTACAGGCATTAACCCTTGCAATAGATCATATATCGGATGATGAAATTATGGAACTTCAAAAAATCATTTCACAATTGGAGCATGAAACAGAAGAGAACAATGTTATTTTGGACAAAAAGCTTCACTATAATATTGCGCTTGCCTCTAAAAATATATTGATTATGGATATATTACAGGCCCTTTCCGAGCTCATAGATCAATTCATTGCAGATCTAAGAAGAGAAATATTAAGTTCAGAAGATAGCAGGGCAGTTCTTTATGAATCCCATAATGAGATGATGCAAAGTCTAATTTTAAGAGATAAGGTATTGGCTTATCAAGCAATTAACAAACATTTTGACATAGTAGACAAAAAATTAAAAGAAAAAGAAGAAATAATGGCAAAATTGCACACATATCACCAATAAAGGATAAATGATTTGTGAAAAAGGTGACATTTGTTGACTGTCAAATAAATTAAAAGTATAATAATCTTACAAAACAAAATTGGTCCTACCAGTATTAGAGGTTGATGGACCATATTTTTTTAAACAAAAAATTGGTAGGACCAGTTTGCTGAAAATCCCGGGATGAGTAATGAGTAAACTGAAATGAATTAAAAAATGAGAGGGGCAAAAAGATGAATATGACATTAGCATTTGTACTGGCTTTATTACCGATTATTTGGCTGATTATTGCATTAACGATCTTGAAGATACCAGGATTTAAAGCATGTGCCATAGCTCTGGGGATAGCATATGTCCTTGCAGTTTTTGTATGGAAAATGCCATTTCTTGATAGTGTTACAGCAATTTTTGAGGGAGCAGCATTAGCACTTTGGCCAATTATTATTGTAATCATTGCTGCAATATTTACTTACAATGTATGCGTTTCTACTGGAAAAATGGAAGTCATTAAGAAAATGTTAGCCAGTGTTACAAATGATAAAAGAGTTCTGGTTTTGATTATTGCATGGGGATTTGGAGGATTTATGGAAGGTATGGCGGGCTTTGGAACTGCTGTTGCCATTCCGGCCAGTATGCTTTGGGGGCTAGGCTTTAATCCTGTATTTGCTGCGATAGTTTGCCTGATTGCAAATGCAACGCCTACTGCCTTTGGTTCCATCGGAATTCCAACAACGACCCTGGCTAAAATTACAGGACTGAATGTCTTTGAGTTATCTACCAATACGGTTATACAGCTTGCCCCATTAATTATCTTGACTCCTTTTATTTTGGTATTTTTAACCGGGAAATCTAAAAAAGCATTCAAAGGGATAGGAATTATAACACTGATATCAGGTCTGTCGTTTTTAATCCCAGAATATCTGGTTGCCAGATATCTTGGCGCTGAACTGCCGGTTGTCATCGGATCGGTGTGCTCCATGGCATGTACAATATGGGCAGCCAAATTTTTTGGAAAAAAAGAGATTCCTTCGGAATACTGCTTAGAAGAGCAAACGAATAACAAAGTAAGCAGCAAAGAAGCATTGCTGGCATGGAGTCCGTTTATTTTAATATTTATATTCTTAATTGTAACTTCTAATTTAATTGCTCCTCTAAATCAGCTTCTGGCTGGAGTAAAGACTTCAGTCAATATATATACGGGAGAAGGAGCTGCGCCATATACGTTTTCCTGGCTGACCACCCCTGGAGTGTGGATTATTTTTGCAGCCATTATAGGCGGTAAAATCCAAGGAGCTAATTTTTCAAAAATATTAACCATCTTTAAAGATACAGTGCTTCAATTATCAAAGACCATTATAACGATTATATCGATTATGGCTTCTGCAAAACTTATGGGCTACAGCGGAATGATCGGTTCTATAGCAATTATGTTTGTTACCCTTACTGGTTCCTATTATCCTTTATTTGCACCGTTTCTTGGTTCTATCGGAACTTTTGTAACAGGCAGCGGTACCTCTGCGAGCGTTTTATTTGGTGGTCTGCAGCTTGAAACATCGATAGCGCTTAATTTGAATCAATCCTGGATTGCTGCATCCAATACGGCGGGAGCAATCACAGCAAAGATGATTTCGCCACAAAGTATAGCGATAGCAGTGGCAGCAGTGAATTTGCAGGGGAAAGAAAGCGTACTTCTAAAAGGTGTTATAAAATATTACATTCTTTTCCTTGCCATAGTAGGGATATTCACCTATGTAGGAATACAGTATTTGATTTAATAAAATCTAACGAAAAGGAAAGGTGATAGAATGAATATTTTAGTATGT
>JAAYPH010000178.1 GCA_012519955.1 Candidatus Epulonipiscium sp. | reverse complement strand
CCTCCTTTTGTTTTTAGATTGGCTGGCGAAACCAATTCTATTGTAACAAAAGGAGGTTTTTATGTCATACTCATCGCTAAAAGCTTTTCAGAACTACCTGCATAGCAGGTAGTATTCTTAAACACAAAAAACTAGGCTACTATATTTTGTAGCCTAGTTTCTTAGAGATTTCCGCTGCATAGTGTATTAACCATTTTGAAAACCTTTCAATTTTCCCGTCAGTCATTCTTGTAATAGGACCCGATATGCTAATAGCTGCGCAGGGTTTACCCGTATAATCAAAAATTGGAGCTCCTATACACCTAACCTCCAATTCATTTTCCTGTTCATCCATGGCAAATCCTTTTTGCTTAATAAGATTCAACTCATTTTTCATATCCTCTAAATTCGTAATAGTAAAAGACGTGTATTGCTGTATATCGCTTTTGTTCCAAATATCTTCTACTTCTTTTTCATGAAGCCATGCCATCATAGCTTTTCCTACAGCAGTACAATACATGGGACTTCTTCTTCCAATCCTTGAGTGCATTCTAATTGTTGTCTCGGATTCAACTTTGTCTATGTAGATAATGTCTGTATTTTCTCTTATAACTAAGTGGACAACTTCATTAGTCTTTTCCATTAACTCTTTTAAATATGGCTTAGCAATTTCTAAAATATCCATATTAGCAATTCGTTTGCTGCCTAACTCAAATAATTTTAATGTAATTTTATATTTATTGGTGATAGCGTCTTGTTCCACATATCCCTTTATAATCAATGTAGATAACAATCTGTGTACTGTGCTCTTATGGAGATCTAATTTCATGCTTAACTCTGCTAATCCTAATCCATCTTCATAATCTGATAATACTTCCAAGATTGATAGTGTCCTGTCTACAGACTGAACTACATCTTGCATCTTTATCTTCCTTTCTTAAATGCGTTCGCTTATGTTCATTTATTAAACCCTATAAAGTTGGAAAACACCCTTGATCACTCGAAAATCTGTATTAAAATTGTACTCTTTAAATTCAATTTACCAGCATAGTTTAACATACTTTTTAAATTTAGAAAATATAACAGTTTTTTATCTTCATAAAATCAACATATTTATTTTATATACTTTATAGAGAAGTTGAATTATAGATTTTTAGGGAGGAAATTTATGAGTATCCGAAAAGAGAAAATAAGGGTTTACGATATGACATGTGCGTCCTGTGAACATACAGTTGAAAGAAGTGTTAGAAAGTTAGATGGAATACTGAACATAAAAGCCCATTACAGTGAACAATTTGCTGAAGTAGAATATGATGATGCATTTTGTGATTTATCCCAAATAAAAGCTGCCATAAAAGCCGCAGGATACAGTACCGAAGATTCCAGCCCTTTTAAGTTTATAGGAATTTTAATCATCGCAGCCGCTGTCATTCTCCTTGGATTGAATACTGCTGGATTTGATATGGAGACTAAACTAGCCAATGCTTCATATGCCGTTCTTTTCATGGTTGGGATACTAACCTCCATTCATTGTGTCGGCATGTGCGGCGGAATCTTGCTTTCACAAAGTTTATCTCCATCTGGCGGTAATCAATTTGAGGCAATTAAACCAGCACTCATATACAATTTAGGAAGAGTGATTTCTTATACGATATTAGGTGGAGTCATCGGTGCACTCGGTTCGGTCCTATCCTTATCCATTATGGCAAAGGCGGCATTACAAATCTTTGCCGGACTATTCATGATTATAATGGGTCTTAATATGTTAGGTTTTACGGCATTCAGGAAGTTTCATATTCGATTGCCCCATTCCGTATGTAAGATTAAAAATAAGTCCACTTCTCCCTTGTTAGTAGGACTGTTAAACGGTTTTATGCCCTGCGGTCCTCTTCAAACAATGCAGCTTTATGCCCTTGGGACTGGCAGCGCCATAAATGGTGCCATCTCAATGTTTATTTTTTCTATAGGAACCGTTCCTCTTATGCTGATTTTTGGAGCATTGTCCGGTTTACTCAGCAAAAATTATACAAAGCAACTCCTTAAATTCAGCGGGGTCCTTATAATTGTCCTTGGCTTAATCATGGGCAACAGGGGTTTTGCCCTTGCAGGAATCAATATCAATCCTATGGCCGTATTGGCTAACAATAACAATGTATCCAATCCAAATGTTGAAAAAGCTATATTAAAAGACGGTATTCAAGTGATCAGGATGACTGCCGATAACAGAGGATATACGCCCAATGTATTTTATGTTCAAAAAGGAATCCCAGTTAAGTGGATTATTGATGGACAGCAGCTCAATTCCTGCAACAATGCAATTGTTGCAAGGGCATTGAATCTCCAAGCAAAAATCCAGAAGGGTGAAAATATCATAGAATTTACTCCCGGAAATGAAGACATTAATTTTAGCTGTTGGATGGGTATGATTAGAGGGGTAATAAAAGTTGTAGATAATCTGGATTCCGTAGACACTTCAAAGCCTGATCCTTCTCTGCCTCCAGCAAGTACGGGTCCCAGCTGCTGTGCTGTTCCCCTGGATGAAGACTCCGCCGCTTATAATAAACCCAGTATTTACGGAAACGATTTAACGAAAGTTCCTACAGATATCTTACTCAATAAGGCTGAAAGCTCAGAAGAATATCTAACTGCTAAATTTACCGGTATCGGCTATGAATTACAACCTTTAATTCTCGTTACAGGAAATGATCTAACAACCAAAATAACCTTTGACTTAAGTGCTTTTGATAATGCAGAAGAGGAATTCTTTATTATAGATGGAACTACTGGAGACATCATCACTTCATTCACTGGTATAAAGGGGCTCAAGGAAGTAGAATTTCCTGCTAATCAATCCGGTACTTACGGCATCATTAAAGGCTCTCAAATTTTAGGGCTCATCGATGTTGTTGACGATCTGGAGGCTACGAATTTAGAAGACATTCGAGAAAAATATTTTCAATAGCAAAAAAGAACTTTGATGTCAGCGCATCAAAGTTCTTTTTTATTGTTACATAGGAAATTCCTCTGAAGTTCCTTCGGATTTTTTATTTATTTTTTTCACTCTTTTTGTTGTTACTATTGTTGGATTTGTTTAAGTCACAGCAGTCTAATCTATTATTGCCAAAGGTTTTACTATTTTCCTCAGCTAAATTCTTTATAAATTTCTTTAATAATTTTATCATTATTTTTCGCTCCTATAAATTTAAGTTGAAACTTCGTTCCTAATCCTTCTTGACTTTCTACATCAATACTTGCAGAATGAAACTCTAAAATATTTTTTACAATGGTTAATCCAATACCGCTGCCCAGTGTCTGATGCCTGCTCTTGTCTCCTCTATAAAATCTTTCGAATACAAAAGGTAAATCTTCTTTCTTGATTCCAATTCCGGTATCTTCAATTTCCAGGATGATATAGTGATGCTCTCTATGCAAATCAATTACGACGTTTCCATCAGGACCTGTAAATTTCAAAGCATTGGCAATTAGATTTATGAAGACTTGTTTTAATTGATCTCTGTCTCCTGCTACTTTATAATCTTGATTGGGTTGTATGACACACTCAAATGTAATATTCTTATTCTCCGCTTCCATACGAAAATCATTGTATATAGACATTATAAGTTCATCCAAAGATAGAATTTCAAAGTTAAATTGGATACTCTCCGATTCAAATTGCTTTAAAAGCTCTAAATTATTTAATAATTTACCGAATCTCACGACTTCCTCATTTAAATGATTCAATCTTTCTTTAGAAATAGGAAGGATGCCGTCAATCATTGCCTCTAAATTATTCTGCAATACATTTAAAGGGGTTCTTATTTCATGGGAAATGTCTGAAACCAGTCGCTTTCTGAGCATATCTTGATACTTAAGCTTTTCAGCCAATATATTGGTGCTGCGTCTTAAATCTTCCAGTTCTTTAATATCGCTTTTGACATTAGACTTTATATTAAAATTGCCATTTGAGAGATTTACCGACATACTGGATACTTCTCTGATGGGGGCGGAAAATTGACCTGAAAAATAAAAACTGATACTAATAATGATGATTAAAGTCACAATTCCGCTAATAATAATACTTTTGTTGATAGAAAGCTTAAAATTCATATCTTCTTCAGACAATAGTATAGGACTGTACTGACCGATATCTATATATCCCACTATATTTCCATCAACTGCGATTTCAAAGGTTTTAGAGCGATATACCCCTCCTTCTGTCTCCAGCATATTATTAAGATGGGTTTTGTATCTGATATCCCCTGGATTCATTCCCCACACAAATTCTTTATGGGCATCCATAAGGGTTAAACAATAATTTCCCATATAGGCTTCATGAATTAATTCTACACCGGAATCTTTGTTCCATTTCCCTTCCCGTTTGTAGAGCTCCTGAAAATAGGTTACAATCCTTTCTTCCCTCTTATTCTGAATATTTAGCATATACTCGTTAAATTTATTATTGATCGTTATATTGACAAACAGCATGGTAAGGAGTACTGCTGTAATGGAACATAAAGCAAATAAAATGTTTAATCGTCTTCTTATGGTATGCAATTAATTTTCACCACCAAATTTATATCCTGCCTTGGTCACAGTGATAATATATTTAGGATTTTTAGTGTCTTTTTCAATCTTTTTCCGTATGTTTTTAATGTGTACGTCAATAGTCCTGTCATATCCGTCAAAATCCATACCGAACACTTTGTCAATCAGCCACTCCCTTGATAATACCTTCCCTTTATTGATCGCAAGTTCATACAAAATATTAAATTCGTTAGGTGTAAAGGGAACCTCTTGTCCATTTACTTTGACAATTCTCTGTTCATGACTAATGACTAAATTGCCTTGATCAAAAGATAAATCTGAACTTGTATTATTTGCCGATATTCTCCTAAATAAAGCATTTACCCTTGCCGTTAATTCTCTGGGACTGAAAGGTTTTACAAGATATTCATCCGCCCCTATCTGGAATCCCTCTATCCTGTCCTCCAAAGTCCCCTTGGCAGTAAGCATAAATATATGAACATCGGAAATTTCTCTTATTCTTTTGCAGACTTCCTCGCCGCTTATATCCGGAAGCATTAAATCAAGAATGACCAATTGAAAATTTGAGCTTTTAAACAATTCGATTCCTGATAATCCCTGATCGACACAGTACACTTTATATCCCTCTTTTTCCAGATAGAGCTTTAATACCTCTGACACTCTTTCGTCATCTTCAATGATTAAAATATTGTTCATAATGTATCGCCTCAAATAGATAGATTCTTACAACTTACCTGGTCTGTATACTATTATACTGATTATACCAAGTTTTTTTAAAGATAATATGAAGATTTGTCTAACTTTAAATATAATACTGTCATTTTCTATCTTTACTGCATATATTGAAATACATAGGACAGCATTTTATTGGAGCGCCCATTATGGAGGTGGCAAAGTGAGTAGGCACCATAAAACAAAAAACGAGTTAATTCAAGAACTTGAAAAAATGCAGATAGAAATTCAGGGATTAAAAAAAGCTTACGAGAATCTGCAAACATTAGCTAACGTAGCGCCTATTGGTCTTTGCGTTGTAGACGAAGAGGGGCTATATGAATATGTCAATGAATTTTACTGTAAATTATATGGATATGAACCTGAAGAATTACTAGGAAAACATTTTTCTATGATCATTCCTCCTGAAAATAAACCTATGTTAATTGAACAGCATAAAGAATTCATGAAGAACCGTGTCAATACAACAAAAGAATTTAAAGTCGTCAATAAAAAGCAAGAACAGTTTACAGTGCTCGTTACCTCCGTTTATTTTGCAGACTCCAATTCCCAGCCTAAAAAGGCATCGTATGTAATCGATATTACCGAGCAAAAAAAGATAGAGGATATTTTTCGATATCAAGCCTATCATGACGCCCTAACCGGGCTGCCTAACAGAAAATTTTTTATGGAAAATCTAAATGCCGCTCTTGAAAAATGCTCTGAAAACAATCATATGCTTGCCATTATGTTTCTGGATTTAGATAGATTTAAAAATATAAATGATGTATTAGGTCATTCAGCCGGAGATTTACTGCTTCAGTCCGTTGCAGAACGGTTAAGAAAATCCCTGGAGGAATCTTATATAATATCTCGTTTCGGCGGTGATGAATTCGTTATCTTGCTTCCTGAGGTATATTACATCGACAGTATTACAAAAACTGCTGAAAAAATTATTAAACTTTTTGATATCCCATTCTTTATTCACGGAAAAGAATTATTTATCTCTGCCAGCATGGGCATAGGTATTTTCCCTTGTGACGGCAGGGATCCGGAAACCCTGATTAAGAATGCGGATACAGCTATGTACAGGGCTAAGGCAGGTACTCGCGGTAATTATCAGCTATACTCCTCTTCAATAGATTTGTCTGCTTTTTCCAGTCTTACATTAGAAAATGATTTGTATCACGCCTTAGAGGAAAACCAGTTGGTATTATACTATCAGCCCCAAGTTAATATCTGTACAGGTGAAATCGTTGGTGCTGAAGCTTTAATACGCTGGCAGCATCCTGAACTGGGAATTCTATCCCCTGATAAATTTATTCCTCTGGCAGAAAGTAATGGATTAATCATTCCCATTGGAAAATGGGTTCTGGAAACTGCATGTATGCAAAATAAAAAATGGCAGGATTTAGGCTACCCTCCAATCCAAATTGCTGTGAATTTATCCGTACTCCAAATTCAGCAAAATGATTTTATAGATACCGTCACCAATATCCTAAGAACAAGTAAATTAAATCCAAGTGACTTAGAACTGGAAATTACAGAAAGCATTATTATGAGAAGCAACATTGAAGATTTGATGAAGCTTAATAAATTAAAGCAGCTGGGGATAAAAATTTCTATGGACGATTTCGGAGTGGGCTATTCTTCTCTAAGTAATCTTAAAAATTTGGATTTGCATCATCTAAAAATCGACCGTTCCTTTTTATACGATATCGATCTGAATTCTAATAACTGTGCCATATTTACGGCCATTCTGCTTCTTGCAAATAGCCTTAATTTAAATATTATTCCCGAAGGAATAGAAACGCAAAACCAATTTAAGTTTTTGAAACAAATTTTAAGCTTTGCCAGCAGCACCCTGCAGCTTAAAGTAAATGCCGAAAATTTGCAATCTCAAAGTAATACTCAAATAATTACTGAAAACCTATGTGCCAAAGTACAAGGCTATTTATTTAGTCCTCCGGTTCCTGCAGACCAGTTTGAAGAACTGCTTAAAAAAGGTAAGTTTGAAATCAATTAAATAAATTAATTATTGAAATAAGAAACTTGACATGACAAGTTTCTTATTTTTTGCATTAAGAATACTATGTTATTGAATTCAATGAAATACTTTGCCATGTCTAACATTGTAAAGGAGAGAATGAGTATGAAAGCCATATACATACCTTTAAATAAAGTTGAAACAGGTCAAACCTGCATCGTTCAAGATCTAAAAGCAACAGGAACTCAAAGAAGAAGAATGCTGGATTTAGGCTTTATCAAAGATACTGAAGTAAAAGTAATGCGCCGCAGCCCTTTGGGAGATCCTACGGCTTATTTGATTCGAGACACCATCATTGCTTTACGAAAAGAAGAAGCCTCAAAAATCCTTGTAAAAGTCAATAGTTGACAGGAGGTGTCCTTATGGGATTAACTTGCAGTTCCTGCAAAAAAAAATCCATTGTAGATTTATATCATGTTGAAAAAACATCCAGCAATCAAGTGATTGTTGCCCTGGCAGGAAATCCTAATACCGGTAAGAGCACCATATTTAACGAACTGACCGGGTTAAAGCAGCATACGGGAAATTGGCCCGGCAAAACCGTAACAAATGCAAAAGGATTCTACACAAGAAAGGACAAGGAATTTATTTTGGTCGATCTCCCGGGAACCTATTCTCTCTTTGCCAATTCTGTTGAGGAAGAAGTTGCAAGGGATTTTATATGCTTTGCGAAACCCGATGCCACTATTGTCGTTGTAGATGCTACCTGTCTGGAAAGAAACTTAAATCTGGCTCTTCAAGTCATGGAAATCACCGATAATGTTATTCTTTGCGTGAATCTTTTAGATGAAGCAGAGAAAAAACACATTCAAATAGATTTAAAAAAACTTTCAAACGAACTGGGCATCCCCGTAGTAGGAACGGTTGCAAGAAACCGAAAGGGCTTAGAAGTCCTGATGGATACTGTTTATAACGTATGCACCAAAAAAATTATTCCCAAACCAAAACCTATGATCTACCCTGAAGCTATTGAAACGGAACTCCAAAAAATTCTTTCAATGATTGAACCCTTGGTGCCAAGTGGCTTTAATCCCAGATGGATTGCCCTGAGATTGCTTGACGGGGATACGGATATTTTAGACAAAATCACCCATTACACTGATTGTAAGGGGGCATGTAACCATGCATGAAGAAAACAAAATAAGCTCCTCCGATATATTTAGGGATGATATCGTAACATCAATCTATAACCGGGCAAAGGAAATCTCAGAAGCTGTAGTCAACGCCCCCAAGCAGAAAACCTTAGACTGGAATAACAAGCTAGATGACATTTTAACCTCAAAATGGACCGGGTTCCCCATTATGCTTTTGATCCTTTGTTTTATTTTTTGGTTGACTATCGTAGGTGCTAATATTCCATCTGCCATGCTTTCCAGGATTTTATTTTGGATTGAAGACAAATTAACCGAAATCTTTATATTTTTTGATGCCCCTTCCTGGCTCCACGGTATTTTAGTTCTTGGTATGTACCGTACTGGCGCATGGGTAGTATCGGTTATGCTACCCCCTATGGCAATTTTCTTCCCCTGTTTTACCCTTTTAGAAGACTTTGGCTATTTGCCAAGAGTTGCTTTTAACTTGGATCGATTGTTTAAAAAAGCCGGAACCCATGGAAAACAGGCTCTTACCATGGCGATGGGGTTTGGCTGTAATGCAGCAGGGGTCGTTGCCTGTCGTATTATCGATTCCCCAAGAGAAAGACTGATTGCCACTCTAACAAATAATTTCGTGCCTTGCAACGGCAGATTCCCTACCCTTATTGCACTATCTATGATATTGATAGGCGCAACTGTTCATTCTCCTTTTGTGTCTTTTTTGACCTCCGGAATCGTTATTCTCCTTGTATTATCCGGGATAGCAGTTACTTTCATTGTGTCGTACATTTTATCTAAAACCATATTAAAAGGAACGCCCTCCACATTTAATTTAGAACTGCCTCCTTATAGAAGACCTCAAATTGGTAAGGTGATTGTAAGATCTATATTTGACAGAACTTTATTCGTTCTCGGCCGTGCGGTGAGTGTTGCCCTGCCTGCCGGTGCCATTACCTGGCTGGTGGCCAATATAATGATAGGAGATGCCAGTATTTTAAATCATATTTCTGGTTTCTTAGACCCTTTTGGAATAGCCATAGGATTGGACGGAGTGATTATTCTTGCTTTTATTCTTGGATTGCCTGCCAATGAAATTGTATTGCCCATTATTTTTATGAGTTATCTGTCAAAAGGCGCTATGATTGAACTCGATACCATTGAAGAAATGAGAAATGTTTTTATATCCAATGACTGGACCTGGCTTACTTGTTTAAATGTCATGCTGTTCTCATTGTTCCATTTTCCCTGCGGCACTACTCTATGGACAATAAGAAAAGAAACTCAGAGTTTAAAATGGACCGTGGCGTCATTTATAATTCCAACAATTGTTGCAATCATTGTATGTTTTAGTACCACCAGAATTGTCTATTGGTTCATATAATAAAACTCCTGCTAAAGCAAATGCACTTATGCAATAAATCTGGCTAAAAGAGATTTATTCATAAGTGCATTTTTATTACAGCATATCAAAAAAGCTCATTTGATTACTTTCCGGAATACCTTCCAAGCATCCGAACTTCCTCAGTAATTCTATGCCGGAATTTCCGATTTTAGCGCGCTTTCTTAAATCTTCTATGGAACTGAAAGCTTTTTCCTGGGCTGCATTGTATATGCTTTCAGCAGCAATATTTCCCATACCGGATATGCTGTTTAGAGGAGGTCTTAAGGCATCTCCTTCTACTAAAAATTTCGTAGCATGGGATTTATATAAATCAATCGGATGAAATTTGATGCCTCGCTCATACATTTCCAATACCAATTCCAAATCATCATACATGTCCTTATCTTTTGGAGCCGCTTGATTACCAAGTTCTTCGATTTCCTTCATTTTTGCTTTTACCTTTTCTTTGCCGAAAATCATGTATTCTGCATCAAATGCCTTTGCTCTTATGGTGAAATATGCTGCATAATAGGCTTTTGGCATATGCACTTTAAACCACGCGATTCTGAAAGCCATCATAACATATGCTGCTGCATGGGCTTTAGGGAACATGTATTTAATCTTTCTGCAGGAATCTATGTACCATTCAGGCACATTATTTTCCCTCATCATTGCTTCATATTCCGGCCATTTAGGATCTTTTAGGGCCTTTCCTTTACGCACTGTTTCCATAATCTTAAAGGCTGTGTTTGGAGGGAGACCTTTTTTGATCAGATAAATCATAATATCGTCTCTTGTACATACCGCTTCGCTTAGCGTCACGATACCCTGATCAATTAAGTCTTTTGCATTGCCAAGCCATACATCGGTACCGTGGGAAAGCCCTGATATACAAATTAAATCCGCAAATTGCTTGGGCATGGTATCCAGAAGCATTCCTCTTACGAACTTTGTACCAAATTCAGGAATTCCAAAGGTTCCTACCTTGGAATTAATCTGTTCCGGGGTTACCCCTAAGGCTTCGGTGGATGAAAAGATGGACATAGTTGCCTTATCATCCATAGGAATGGTCAGGGGGTCTACTCCGGTTATATCCTGAAGCATTCTTATCACTGTGGGATCGTCGTGCCCCAGTATATCCAGTTTCAACAGATTCTGGTCAATTGAGTGATAATCGAAATGGGTGGTGATAATGTCTGAATTCGGGTCATCGGCAGGATGCTGTATAGGACAAAACTCGAAGATTTCCCTTCCTTTCGGTACAACAATGATTCCCCCCGGGTGCTGTCCGGTGGTTCTTTTGATACCGGTACATCCTTTTGAAAGCCTGAGCATTTCAGCCTTATTGACCTTTTTATTTTTTTCTTCAAAATACTTTTTCACATAGCCGAAAGCCGTTTTTTCTGCTATGGTACCTATGGTTCCTGCTTTAAAGGTTGTCCCCTTTCCAAAGATGACTTCCGTATATTTATGAGCCCTTGCCTGATATTCTCCTGAGAAATTCAAGTCAATATCCGGCTCTTTGTCTCCGTTAAATCCTAAGAAGGTTTCAAAAGGAATGTCTATGCCATCCTTCGCCAATTTCTCTCCGCAAACGGGACATTCCTTGTCAGGAAGGTCAAAACCATTTTTATAGCCATAATCGGTAAAATCCGAATACTTACATTTTGGACATCTATAATGGGGAGGCAGGGCATTTACTTCCGTTATACCGGTCATATAGGCTACAAAAGAGGAACCGACAGAACCTCTCGAACCAACGAGATAACCGTCTTCATTAGACTTCCATACCAGCTTTTGTGCAATAATATACATAACTGAGAAACCATTTTTAATAATGGAATCCAATTCTTTATCTAGTCTTTTTTGTACGATTTCCGGCAACGGATCTCCATATAGTTCATGGGCCTTTCCATATGCAATGTCCTTAATGGTCTGTTCACAGCCGTCTATATGAGGAGGACATTTTTCAGGAGAAATAGGACTGATCTGCTCACACATATCCGCAATTTTATTCGTATTGGTAACCACTACTTCGTATGCCTTTTCAGCTCCCAGGTATGAAAACTCCTCCAGCATCTCTTCAGTGGTTCTTAAATATAAAGGTGCCTGCTCGTCTGCATCCTTAAATCCTTGTCCTGCTTCCAGTATGCGCCTGTAGATTTCATCCTCCGGATCTAAGAAATGTACGTCTCCTGTTGCCACTACGGGCTTATTGAGTTTTTCACCCAAAGCTATAATTTTTCTATTGATTTCTTTTAGAGTTTCTCTGCTCTCTACCTGCTCTTGTCTGATTAAATACTCATTATTTCCTAAGGGCTGAATTTCTAAATAATCATATTCCTGCGCAATGGCTTCTATTTCCTCATCAGATTTTCCCAGGAGAATCGCCTGATAGAGCTCTCCTTCACTGCATCCGCTGCCAAGAATTAAGCCTTCAGAATATTTTTTGTACATACTTTTTAATATACGGGGCTTTTTATGGAAATAATCCAAGTGTGAATAAGAAACTAGCTTATATAGATTTTTTAAGCCCGTATAATTTTTTGCCAAAATAATAGCATGATAAGTTTTAAGCTTCTTATATTCTTCTTTTTTAGTTTGTTCGTCAGAAGAATAAACTTTTTCTATATCCGCAAGAGTTTTTACTCCTTTTTCTTTTAACATGTCGAGCATGATTTTAAACACTTTAACCGTTGTATCCACATCATCCAAAGCTCTATGGGCAACCTCTACTTTGATCCCCAGATTTTTTGCAATTTTTCCGAGTTTATAGGTTTTAAAGTCCGGGAAAAGTTCATGGGCTAAGGTTAATGTATCTATATATGTAAAATCAAAGTCATATCCTAAAACCTTCGCATTATGTTTTAAAAATCTAATATCAAAGGAAGCATTATGGGCAACCAAAACACTGTCCTCTAGAAAATCCAGAATTTTAGGAAATACTTTGTCTATGGTTTCTGCATCCTTTACCATATCATCCGTAATACGGGTAACTTCCACTACTCTTGGTGGAATTGGTTTTTCAGGATTTACGAAGCAGCTGAATTGATCGATTACCTTGCCATCCTTTAGCTTCATAATACCTATTTCAGTGATTTTTTCGGTTTGCGGTGAAAAACCTGTGGTTTCTAAATCCAACACACAGTAGGTGGTATCAATGCTTTGTCCCTTATCATTCGTTACAGAAGGGGTTTTATCCGGTGCAAGATATGCCTCTACCCCATAAATCACTTTCATATCGGGATTGTCCCTTCCTAAAAGCTTATGAGCCTCGGGAAAGGCTTGTACGACTCCATGGTCTGTGATGGCAATGGATTTCATGCCCCAGCTCATTGCTCTTTTAATCAAATCGGATGCACTGGTCATACCATCCATTTGGCTCATTTGTGTATGCATATGCAGCTCTACCCGCTTCGTTTCTGCGTTATCCACTCTTTTAGCCTTTTTTAGACCTTCTGTTTCCACGATGGTATGGGCAACAAGTTCAATCTCGCCAGAAAAATTGCTGTATCCTGAATTTCCGGCAAGCCGAACCCCTTTTGCTTTTTTAAGTCTTGATAATACCTCTTCTCCTTGTTCAGGCTTGCAAAAGGCTTTACAAGTCATGGAACTGGAGCCGTCATATAAGTCAAAGGAAATGAGGATCTTTCCACTTTTTAGTTCCTTGGATTCTAAATTGAAAATTTCGCCCTCTATGGCTATTCGCCCTTCATCAGGGGTAATATCCACAATTTTTATAACCGGATCTTTAATTTTAGAATTTCTTCCTAAAATTAAGACTGGGTCCTCTTTTGTACCTGTGGACTCTGATGGCGTATTAGAAATATTATTGCTTGGGGGTGCAGCCATTTGTTCCTTAATGAGTTGAATTGTTTTAGCATGATGATCCTCTTTGATGCGTTTTAATTCTTCCTTGTTTACTTTATCAATAAATTCAATTTTGTATTCTTTGCCATATAAAGACTTAATCACCTTACTGATTTTTCTGTCATAACCCATGGAATGTAAAAAATGTGACAATGCAATGTTAAGATTAAATTTTATGGTATGCTCCACGACCTCAACAGCATAATTGTCTATAATAGCTTTCAAAACCGGATGTTCTTCTCCCATGGCAAGAATAATATTATCCAGTTGTTCCTTTAGAGGTTTTTTAGTTTCTCCGTCAATGTATCTTACAATAACCTTGGAATCGTTTAATTCAAATCTTTTTTGAATGAATTTATTAAAGTAATCGATTTCTCTTTTCCCAATATAATTGTAGGCATTGATTTTCATTTCCAATGCCTTCGTATCTTTTCGTATAACGACCTCTTCGAGGATGGCTGTATTGATATTTCCCTTGGACGGATAATCCCTAAAAATTTCATTTATTCTTTTCATGTCACTCTTACCCTCTTGCAACATATTTCTGTATCTTATTATTATACTCCATGTACTTATTATTTGTCATATAAATATTTATGAATAATGTTTTAAGATCATACAAGAGTCCTTGTGTAAAATTATTGTGGTTGTTCTGTAAATAAATATTCGTCCTTTTGTATTTTATAAAACTCATCGTATCTCTTTTGAATATCGGGATTTTCTTTCATAAAGTGAACAAATTTTTCTATTGATTGTATGGTTGAAAAGGATAAATAGTGTTCCATAGATTCAGCTTCTTTCTCAATATCTGAAGAGGTTTTGAGCACTGTTAAAAAGTCTTTTAAAAGCTGATTTCTCTGAACCAAAAACCTTCCTTCAAAAATACCTTTTTCTGTTAGCTTAATCGCTTCATAAGGCTGATAAATCACATAGCCTCTATTGCTTAATTTATGTAAAGCCTTGACTACTGAGGGCAGAGAAACATCTAAAATTTGTGCTATGTCTGACACACGAATTTCATCAATCTTTATAGACAATCTATACATCTCTTCTAAATAATCTTGTAAACTCGGGGATAACATCGTATGATCTTCTCCTATCTTTTTTGTTCACAACAAGTATATTCTAAAACTTCTTCATATATTACATTCTTTTATTTCTGCTGGAGACGAACTTTGTCCTATGCTACAAGAATAATGAAGTATATTGTAATTTCTTTAAAGATTATCTGCCATATCTTCAATTGACATAAGTAATGCCACATATTACAATAGATTAAGAGAGATATTAGAAAACGATTGGAGGACTTTTGATGTCTGATTTTGTGATCTTGTCTGACAGCTCCTGTGACCTGCCGGATTCTGTGGTCAATGAATATAATATAGAACTCATTCCCTTTTACGTATCCTTTGATCAAAATACGTATTATAAAGAGAGAGTTGAATTAACGATTAGAGATTTTTACAATACACTAAGGAAGAAAAATGTATTTCCTAAAACATCCCTTCCTTCTGTAAATGATTACATGAAAATTTTTACAAGTTATATTAGAGAAAATAAGGGCATTATATGTTTTTGTCTTACATCTAAATTCAGCGGCTCCTATCAAGCGGCTGTAAATGCAAAAAATATACTTCTGGAAGAATATCCGGATGCAAAAATTGAAGTCATTAATTCTATACAAGCTACTGCGGGGCAAGGACTGATTGTTCTCCAGGCAGCTAAGATGCAAAAAGCAGGATATTCTATGGAAGACACTGTAAGGAAAATCGAAATTTTAAAAGAAACTGCCAGAATTACCTTCTTTGTAGATACTCTGGAGTATTTAGAAAAAGGCGGACGTATCGGAAAAGTAAGCGCCCTAATTGGAGGAGTTCTGAATTTTAAACCTCTTATCGTGGTAAAAGAAGGAGAGCTCATACCCTATGGGAAAATCCGTGGAAGAAAGAAAGCTCTTAAAAAAATCATAGAAATGGCAGAAGAAATCATTCAGGATGATTTTGACAGTTACGAATTCTGTATTGCCCATGGAGATTGTATTGAAGAAGCCGATGTCCTTAAAAATATGCTTGAAGAAGAATGGAATCTCAAAATGGACCTTCCGTTTTTTGAAATCGGTACAACCATCGGAACCAATACCGGTCCCGATGCCATAGGAATTTGTTTTATTAAGAAATATGACCGTATATAAATTCAAAAAAGAGACTATCCGATGTCAGATCTGATATCAGATAGTCTCTTTCTATTATTTTGAATACCATTCAATGATCAATTGCGTATCAATTTGAATTGGAATGTCTTCAGGATTGGGTACAGAAATCAATGTTCCGCTGAAATTGTCTGTGTCTTTTGAGATATATGGAAGGCTTACGCCGTTATTTACTCTAAAATTATCTGCAAACATCTGTATTCCACGGGATTTTTCTTTTAATTCTATTCTATCACCGACAGATACAATATAAGAAGGAATATCTACCTTTTTGCCGTTTACGGTAATATGCCCGTGATTGACCATTTGTCTTGCCTGACGAAGTGTACTTCCAAATCCCATACGATAGACTAAATTGTCAAGCCTGCATTCCAATATTTGAACCAATGCATCTCCTGATACATCTTTACTCTTAATTGCTTTATCGACATACTTACTAAATTGTTTTTCTAATACGCCATAGTAAGCTTTTAATCTTTGTTTCTCTAAAAGCTGCATTCCATAGTAGGATAATTTTTTATCTGCTCTGCTTTGTCCTTTTCCTGCCCGTTCCATTGCTTTGGGATGCCCAACTACATTTAAGCCTAAGCGTCTGCAAAGCTTAAAACGGGGCTGTCTCATTCTTGCCATTTATTTTCCTCCATAAAAATTATCATATTTGCCGCGATAATTTTATGCCGGAATTATTATAACATAAAAAACGCAAAATGAGAATACTTTTTATTTGTAATTAGTTATCAAACACACTCTTTATTCCTTCTTCCAGCTGTAAAAAGGCTTTTTCAAGAATGACTCTCGGACAAGCAATATTAATCCTCTGAAAGCCCTCTCCTTCCCTGCCAAACATTGTACCCCCATCCAGCCATAGCTTCGCTTTGTTGACTATTAAGTCTTCCAGTTCTTCTTCACTTAAATTAAGGGCTCTGCAATCCAACCAAACCAGGTAAGTCCCTTCTGGTTCTACGATCTTAATCTGCGGTAATCTTTCGGCAAGAAAGTTCCTGATAAATTCTAAATTCCCTTCTAAATACTCTTTTAATTCTTCAAGCCATGGAGCACCGTGTTCATAAGCAGCCTGACAGGCAACAAGCCCCAAGGTGTTCAATTGACTGTATCCGGTTCGCTTCATTTCTTCTTTAAATTTCCTCCTAATATCTCTATTGGGTATAAAAATATTAGAAACCTGCAGCCCTGCAAGATTAAAGGTTTTGCTTGGGGCTGTACATATAATAGAGTTATTAAGGTATTCCGGTTTCAAGTCTGCAAAAACAAAATGCTTGATTCCTTTATAGGTAAAATCTCCGTGGATTTCATCGGATATAACCATCACATTATGTTTTATACAAAGATCTCCCACACGGGTTAACTCTTCATTTGTCCAAACTCTTCCAACAGGATTATGAGGACTGCATAGTATAAATATTTTTACTTTATGCTTTATAATCTTCTCTTCAAAGTCCTCAAAGTCCATATAATACTTTCCGTTTTTATAGATCAGGGGATTGTTAATCAGCTTACGCTGATTCGCAAGTATTAAATCAGAAAACGGATAGTATACCGGCTGCTGAATCATTACGGCATCCCCTTCATCCGTCAGGGCACGAATTGCTGTAGCAATGCCATAAACCACACCGGGGGTTTTTACAAGCCATTCCCTTTTTACACTCCAATTGAATCTGGTATTATACCAATTATAAACTGACCAAAAATACTCCTCTTTGGTATCGGAATAACCGAAAATCCCATGCTGTGCAGCTTTTACAAGGGCTTCAATGACGGGGGAAGGTGTCCTGAAATCCATATCTGCAACCCAAAGAGGAAGAATGTCTTCAGGTTTGCCTCTTTCTGCAGCAAAATCATATTTTATGGAATTGGTATTTTTTCTATCAATAATCTCATCAAAATTATAAGTCATATAAACCTCTCCAATCTAAGTACATCATAAACTTAAATCTATACTAACCTAAAGCTTGCCCCAAATCTAAAATAAGGTCGTTGATATTTTCAATTCCTACCGATATACGTAATAATCTTTCATCAATACCTTTGGCTTCCCGTTCTTCTTTTGGAACCTCCGCATGGGTTTGCAGCATTGGATAAGTGATTAAGGTTTCTACTCCTCCAAGGCTTTCCGCATAAAGCACTAATTTTACTTTGCTCAGTAATTGTACGGCTGTTTCCTCGGTATCTACTTTAAAAGAAATCATTGAACCAAAACCTCTTGCCTGCTTCTTGGATATTTCATAGCCTGGGTGAGTTGGCAAGCCTACATAATATACAGACTGAATCTTAGGATGATTACTTAGCCAATTTGCCAACAATATTGCATTTTCTTGCTGTTTTTCCATCCTGATAGCAAGGGTTTTGATTCCCCGAATCATAAGCCAGCTGTCAAATGGAGAGAGTCCTGCTCCTGTGGTTTTATGAATGAAACGTAATTTTTCCGAAAGTTCTTCCGTTCTCGTAACCAAAAAGCCTGAAAGAGTATCATTGTGTCCTGAAAGATATTTTGTGCCGCTATGAATGACAATATCCGCCCCCAATTGAATAGGATTTTGAAAATATGGGGTTAGAAAGGTATTATCCACAATCAAAAGAAGATTATTTTCCTTTGCGATTTTAGAAATCGCAGCAATGTCCGTTACCTGCATCATTGGATTCGTCGGTGTTTCTATATAAATCGCTTTAGTTTCTTTTTTAATATGTTTGATTACTTCAGAGCTATCGGAAGTATCTACAAAACTGAATGAAATGCCGTTTTTCATTGAAATATGATGAAAAAGTCTATGGGTGCCCCCATATAAATCATCTGAGACAATAAGATGGTCTCCAATTTTAAAAAGCTCCATTAAAGCAGTAACGGCAGCCATTCCAGTAGAAAAGGCAAGGGCATCTGCACCGTTTTCAAGTTTAGCCACAATTTTTTCAACCTGTTCTCTCGTTGGATTTTGAAGCCGGGAATAATCATACCCGGTACTTTCTCCAACGCCGGGATGTACAAAAGTGGCTGCCTGATAAATGGGTACGGTTATAGAGCCGGTACAGTGGGTATGATCCTCCGCTCCGTGAATACAAAGAGTAGAAATATCCATGATAACTCCTCCTATCTCATATAATTAAAACAAAAGCTGCAACTGCAACCATTATGCTTTTAGCAAAAATAATTCACAGTATTCCGATAAATTTTAATTATAATATAAGATTTTTTTCCGTCTGTCAAGCAATATTTTGCATAAGACAGCAACTACATTTGTGAAATAAGAAAATCTGGTTCTTGGCAAGCAATACAAACTTTCTTATCTTACAAGAAAGAGTTTCGCTTGCGAAACTCTCGCGCCGAGCGCGGTCGGCAAAGCCGACAAAATACAATACGCGCGAGTGTGCATTCTGCCCGGAGGGCTTTTATTGCATAGGAAATCCGGAGGAATTTCCTATGCAATAAAAAAAGTCTGCGGAAACCGCAGGCTTTTGTAATATTAATATTCTTTATTCAAATCTACTTTATTGATATAATCCTCTTTTCCTTCAATATAAGTTTTTAAATTATGTTCGAAAATAGGCACTGCTCGATTCATATACATATTGGATAAACCCGAAATATGAGGGGTAATAGATACATTTTTCATTGTCCACAAGGGACTGTCCTGAGGCAAAGGCTCTTTTTCAAATACATCAAGGGCTGCTCCTCTTATTATATGGTTTTGAAGCGCCTCAATGAGTGCCCCCTCATCCACTGTTGCTCCTCTTCCGATGTTAATAAAGTAAGCAGAATCTTTCATACTTGCAAACTGTTCTTTCCCTAATATTTTTTTGGTTTCATGGGTTAAAGGAAGGGTATCTACAACAAAATCTCCTTGAGATAAAGCTTTATTCAATTCACAGGTCGGGAAGATTTCATCAAAATAATCCACAGGTTTTCCACTGGTATTTACTCCTATGGTTTTCATATCGAAAGCCTTCGCCTTTCTTGCAATTTCTTTTCCAATGGTACCTGTTCCAAGAATCGTTATTGTTTTTCCGAATACTTCTTCAAAGTTCATCTTTCTTTTCCATATCTTATTTTTCTGCTGTTCGTAAAGTCTAAAGCCATCAATACGATCATTGAGAATAACAGCCATTACATACTCGGCAATAGGTATTCCATGAATTCCCGTAACATTGGTCAAAAGAATATTTCTCTCCTTTAATGTTTCAAAGGGAAGCATATCTATTCCCGTTGACATGCATTGAATCCATTTTAATTTTTTCATTTTTTCAATTAAATCTGCTGTCGTATCGAAACCAAAAGTGACAAAAATCTCTGCATCTTCTAAATGATCTCCTGCTTGCTCTATATCTTTATACATATAAAATTCAACACAGTCAAATTTTTTCTCTAAACGTTCTACATTGTTTTCTCCAATATTGAGAGATGATAGTATTTTCAATGATTATGCCTCCTTTGTAAATTATTG
This sequence comes from Candidatus Epulonipiscium sp., assembly GCA_012519955.1. Lineage (GTDB taxonomy): Bacteria > Bacillota > Clostridia > Lachnospirales > Defluviitaleaceae > Defluviitalea > Defluviitalea saccharophila. Next base: position 33,573 of record JAAYPH010000178.1, on the reverse strand, counting down.
CTCGCCTTTTTTCCTATGAACTCTATTCTCAATAATTGAATTATAAAGCATAATAACTACTCTGTCTAATGCTTATACTTCTCTTTAATCGGCTTTGCAGCAAAAGCATATAATATAGCAATCAGTATAAAAGCTTCTGAAAATACAAAAGGTTCAATAGGGTAAACGGTATTAAATAACATACACAATCCATCAATGGTTGTCAGAATGTATCCTAAGATAAATAAAAGATATTGACTTCGGGGAAACTTATATTTATATGATCTAAATCCATAAAAACACATACATAAAACCATAAGCGTAAAAATTCCTTGAACCATACTCAACCAATGGTTCCAGGGTGAAATAAGCTGCAGCCTATAGCCAAAACCGTCATGCTTTATGATTTGAACCGGCTGTAAATATATGAGATTCAGATAAAAAAAGATAAATGGAGAAAATAAGAGCAAAACTACCCATTCTTTTATTCTTTCCCTAAATCTAGGAATGATATACCATAAAGCTAACACCGAAGGAATAGTTATACCTATGGATGAAGCATAATAAAAATAAGAGAAAAACTTTAAAATATCTATATTAGAACTAAGGGTAAAGACAATTAAAGCAATATACCTGAGTCCTGTAAATGTAAAAAGTATTAAGCAAATACTTCTCAAAATTCTGTTAGGATGGCCTTTAATTTGTATTATATTAAGAAGTACAATAATTAAAACTGAAAATAAAGGAATAAAAAATGTACTCATTCCATAATTCCCCCTCCTATATCCTTTCTACTATTTTATGTGTATAAAAATTAGTCAATGCAGGAAAGAATGAGAAAGTGGCAGCATTTATCAAAATATGGTATAATCCAAAATGTCTTTTGGGAAAAGCAACTAGAATATTATTGGAAAGAAGTAATATTATGATTAAGAACTATGCTTCAAAAAAGCTGAACACTGTGCATAATCTGCTTTCAAATACCCAAAAAAATGTGCTTGGGATTGCCTGGCCTGTGTTGGTGGAATTGCTTCTCGGCTCATTATTTGGAATGATAGATATGATTATGTTAGGCAGAATAGCAGATCCTGCTATAGCAGCCGCTTCCATCTCTGCCGTAGGCATGACCAATCAACCGCTTTTTATCGGCCTTTCCCTTGTGCAAGCATTGAATATTGGGGGAACTGCTATCATTGCTCGATATGTAGGAGCAAAACAAACCGATAAGATAGAAAACGTTCTTCAGCACATTATCCTTCTTACCTTGGTTTTACTGGCAATACCACTGTCTTTAGTGGGTATCTTTTTTGCCGATCCTATCCTTAGCTTTATGGGAGCACAAACGGATACCTTAACCGTTGGAAGAGGATATTTCAGAGTTGTTTCTATTGGATTTTTGTTTCAATCTTTTAATTTTGCAATATCTGCAGCCTTAAGGGGTGCAGGCAATACGAAAACCACTATGCGTATTAATTTAAGTGTTAATCTTATTAATGTCATAGGGAACGCCATTCTTATTTATGGACTTTTAGGCGTACCACCCCTTGGAGTAACAGGAGCAGGTATATCTACTGCATTCTCACAGTTTCTTGCCAGCATTATTTTAATCACATATCTCTTTCGAGGAAAAAGTATTATACAATTAACCTTTAAAGAACGTTTTAAGTTTGATAAAGATATTTTAGTCAATTTAATTAAAATCGGAGTTCCTGCCTCTTTAGAGCAGATGGCTCTTAGAATAGGTTTACTGCTGTTTGCAAAAATTGTGGCCGGGTTGGGAACGGTTGTTTTTGCAGCCCATCAAATATGTTTAAGCATTCTCGGACTGTCCTTTAACCCGGGTCAAGCTTTTGGTATTGCAACTTCATCCCTGGTAGGACAAGGACTTGGGGCAAAAGACCCGGAACGTGCCGAGGCTTATGCAAAAGAATCCAGACGAATTGGATCTTTGATTTCTTCTATTATGGCATTTCTATTCTTTGTTTTTAGTCCTCAGCTGATTTCTTTATACACCAGCGATCCTGAAATTATCCAAAAAGCTTCCGTTGCATTAAAAATTATAGCTTTGGTGCAGCCCTTTCAGTCTTCTCAACTTATACTGGCAGGGGGATTAAGAGGTGCCGGAGATACCTTCTGGCCTCTTATATCCACTTTTATCGGTGTTCTGGGTATTCGAGTCTTTCTGGCTTATGTATTGGTTAACTTTTTCAATCTGGGACTTCCCGGCGCCTGGATGGGGGTATTTGTAGATCAATTTGTTCGCTGGGGCATTATTTATATTCGATTTAGAAGTGGAAAATGGAAAACGGTTACCATCCGATAAGGATGATAACCGTTTATTTATTACATAAGAAGTTTCTCAGATTTCCCTATGTAAAAAAGATTTAATTAATTTAATCCGATAGCAGTCTTTTTTCGCCGGAAATTTCCTGTATAGGTTTGATATTCTGCGTTACTTCCATGACACCCAAAAATTCGCCTTTTTCATCTCTTACTGCAAAATATCTGATGAACACATATTTGTCACCCATTTTGATCCAAAAGTCTTCGTTATCCTTCTTACCGGTTTTTAAGTCTTCAACAATTTTTTCTACGATATGCACGCTGGCAGGAGGATGACAATTCTTTACTTCTCTGCCGATTACCGCTTTAGTTCTTGGGAATATTCTTTCTTTCCCCTGAGAGAAATATTTAACAAGTCCATCTTTATCTACAAAGGTTATGTCTAAAGGCAGCGTATTGAACATACCGTTAATTTCTTCAGGAGTAAGAATACCTGTTTCAAATTTTATATATCCGTTATTAGAGGGTTTTTCTCCTTCATTTTGAACCTTTTGTTCAACATTGACGCGAACCGGCTTCCATTTTGACTTTACATCTATAAACGTATAACCGATCTCCCTGCTTTCTTCTTCTATCTTTAGCCACTCATCCTCAGATAAGGTTTCCAAAACCATTGGGAAAAGTATATTTTCTTCCTTAAAAATCATCTCTTTCACTTTATTAATTGCATTATTAATCTTGTCAATTAGGACAGTTTTTTCTCCATTGTAATGAGCAAGCAGATTTTTTACTTCCTTAATCTCTTCTCTTATTTCATCGTCCACTCCCCACATTACTTTAGGCGGAGCAGTAATACCGTACTTTTCCATAAAGGGGAATAGGAGATTTTCTTTTCTTAAATAATGCTTGTCTATTTCCCATAGGGCATTAAAATCTTCCACAAGTTTTTCTATATTTTCCCCATTGTCGCTAGTTTGTACATCTTGTAAATGGGGCAGTATCTTGTCGTTGATTAATCTTTCAATTGCTCTGTTTTCAAGTTTAAAGGTATGTACTGGGTGTCCCGGTGTATCTTCTGGCTTGGTAGGCCTATGAATTTCTTCTATGGAACCTTTAAATACGGCTGCATGTACATCGCAAAGTCGTTGAATCTCCTCCACAGGCATACCTTCCATAATTAAGGCTTGCTCCATTTGTGCAATTTCCGTAGCATCGATGCCTTCAATAAGCTTTTCAAATCTCGGCTTCACTTCGTCAACGGTTTTTCCCTTATGTAGTTCTCCGATCAGCTCTTTTAAAACTTTTTGTCTGTACTCTCGATTATTAATCACTTCACTCATAAACTTTCCTCCTTACTCCTTAATAGTATATCCCTGCCTGATAAATTCTTCTTTAATCTGATCTAAAGGTATGCCTTTCATAGCGGCCCCTTTTGGTATCGTCATTACTCTTCCTGCAGTACTTAGCATTGCAGGATTAGAAATGGCGTCAAAACCTAAACTTTTCATAACATCAATGATTTCAGGGTTGTCCTCCCACAGCTCATATACTGTCTTGGAAAAATCTATCGTTTTCGCCATATCATCACCTCAAACAATCATAATGTATTTTCAACCATATAAGTAAAAAATATACTCACAAGTTAATGATAAAGGGTGAGCAATTGCTCCCCCTTGATTAGTCAAATCTCTTAAATAGTATATTATTCTCTAAATGGATATGCTCAAACAGATCGGCTTCCAAATCTTGTATCTGCTTATAAGCCAACTCGTAGGTAGCGCATCCGTCATCTGGCACAGCATAATCCTTTGTAATGTTTCTAAGCTCTTTAAGAATATCTCCGGCTCCATCATGCTCATCCTCAGTTTCTTTCATCACTTTCCTGATTTTATCCAGTAATTCTTCGGATGGCTCAATATCATACTGCTTTATAATTGGGAATAAAATCTCTTCTTCTTTAATAAAATGTTGTTCCAATTCTGTCTTTAATCCATGGAAAAGCTTATGAACCTGGAAAAGTTCCTCATGGTGAGAGCCGTGAACCCTTAAAATCTTTGTTGTCATTTCGCTTATACTTGGTAAAATCTGTTTAGCAAAGTTATGATGGGTATTCAGAATATAATCAATCAGTTCACTGGAAGATAAGGTTCTAAAATCAACCGCATTTTTAATCTTCTTTGTTTCTTCATATGCCGCATCAAGTTTTGCTAAAATTTCTTCTTCGTTTAAATTTTGCTCTTTGATTGCCTCCTGTAAAGGTCTATTGCCTCCACAGCAAAAATCTATTTGATACGCTTTAAAAACTTCACTGGCCTTTGGCATTATGGATACAATTTCTCCAAGCGTTTGAGAAGTGTTAAAAATACTCATTATGATTCCTCCATTCACATTATTATTTTCGTTTTTATTGTCACTAAGTAAGCGATCATCTTTGATGATTAAAGAATAACCCATATTTGAAAATAATACTGTGATTGGACTCATATTTTAATGATTTATTGAATCTTCTAATGCTTCTTTGTCAACAATAATAACCTTTTTATTGCCCACCATCTCTATAATGCCTTCGTCCTGTAAAAGACTCATCTTACGGCTTACAGTTTCTCTGGTTAATCCAATATAATTAGCGATTCCCTCACGACTTAATGGGAGTTCTACTAAAATTCCTTTAGAATGAGGCTTGCCATATTTGTTCGCAAACTCGAGAAGTACGGAACTGATTCTTGCCTCTACATTCTTTATACTCATACTTTCAACAGCATTCTCCAGGCGAATCAGTCGATTACACAGTTCTTCCATGACTTTATAACTAATTGCCGGATACTCTTTCAGGAGTATCTGAAAATCGTTTTTACTAATCATACATATATTGGTATCTTCTAAGGCTTCCACAGTATAGGTTGCTTTTTGATTTATAATTAAATTCTTTTCTCCAAAGAAATCTCCTTCGGAAAAAATATAGAGTATCTGCTCTTTTCCTTCGTATGTATGCCTGAATGCCTTTACTCGTCCTTTATTGATAATAACAAGACTTCCTAAACTGGAGCCCTCTAATACAATAATTTCACCCTTGGAATACTTTCTTCTTACAATCAAACTGACTACTTTTTCAATCTCTTCAGGATCTAATAAAGAAAATATGGGTACGTTTTTGGCACAAAGCTTATGCTGACAATGTTCACAGTTACATATATGCTTACTCACTTGATCCCTCCTCACAAATAAACAAAAATTTAGGGTCTTCCTTGATTTCTTTAAAAAAACGCCTTCTGTCAAAATAAATAACAGAAGGCTCATAGCAAAATATATCCGTCCATGATTAAAGTTTAAACTTGCTTAGATTCTCGTCCATATCTTTTGAGAGTGCATTTAATTCTTCTGCAGATTTCTTTAATTCTTCAAATATATTGAGTTGTAACTCAATGGTTGATGCCAGTTCTTCGCTGGCAGATGCCGTTTCTTCTGAAACGTGAGCTGTGGTTTCAATTGCTGTAATAGATTCTGTCTTTCCAGTTTCTATTTGTTTTATCGCTTCGTTTGTTGCATTAATTTTTAATATGATAGAATCCACTGCATTGGCAATTTTATTAAAGGAATCTTCCGTTTGATTAACAGACATGATTTGTTGCTGAGAAACGTTTTTCATGGATGTCATCGCTTCAATGGCCTGTTCCGAATCTCTTTGAATATTGTTCATCATACTGCTGATTTGTTCTGTAAATACTTTACTTTGATCCGCTAGTTTTCTTACTTCTTCTGCAACCACTGCAAATCCTTTTCCGGCATCCCCTGCTCTTGCCGCTTCGATCGCTGCGTTAAGTGCCAGAAGATTGGTTTGTTCTGCTATATTCTTGATGGATTCAATAAAGGAAGCAATATTATTTAAAGTTGATGTAAGATTTTCAACTGCTGTAAAAATCTTTTGTGAAGAAATATTATAGTCATCTGACTTCTCTCTTAAGGTCTTAACTGAATTGAGTCCATCCTTATTTAGAACATTCACATTTTCTGTTTCTTTAATAATAGAATTATAGCTATCGTATACGACTGAAATTTGGTTAGATAAATTTTCCATAATTTCAACACTGGCTTTAGCTTGTAATACTTGTTCAGAAGCACCTACCGCAATTTCATCTATCGTTTGTGATATTTCTTGAATAGAGGAAGTTGCTTCTTTTACCCTATCCGTCATATCAATAGAAGATTGGACGATGGATTTGGTTAAGCTATAAGTTCCCTGGATGATATGGCGAACTTGTTCCGTTACCGAGTTCATATGGTCTATGATTATTCTAAAAACTTTATTATTAACATCTTTATCCAGATTAATTGAAAAATTCCCCTGGCTTATATCACTGAGTAAATTAACCAGATCTTTTGCACTCCTTTTGATGCTATTAGAAAAAACAATGAAAAGAATACTTCCTAAAAGTACATTAGACACAATAGTAAGAATAAACACTAAGAAGAACTTATCGCTATGAGTAAGAGCTTGTAGAACAAAACTAAATATAATTCCCTCTAAAATGGATACAAGGACTAAAAGAAATATTGAACCGGCAAAGATTCTCTTAATTAAGCTAATCCCATCCCGAGTCTTTCCTTGATTTTTGCTGTCCATTTCTTCCATAAAAACCCCTCCCAATTTATTGTATAAATTATCTAGTTATTCATCATGCTTTTAAATAATTTTATCACATTCTTATAATTAATTCTAGTTATTTTAGATAATCAACTATAAAATAAAATGACCTTCTGCAAATTACTTTGCAGAAGGTTTTTCCTTTTATATTCCTTTATTTATTCTTACTTTCTAATTTATGAAGGTAACTCACAGCTTCTAAAGCGGCTACTGCCCCTTCTCCTACTGCCTTAGTGACTTGATACGGTCTTCCCGTACAGTCTCCTGCTGCAAAAACTCCGGGGAAATTCGTTTCTAATCTGCGATTGACTTTAATAGTTTTGTCTTCCATTTCCAAACCCTTTATTAATTGTGTCACCAGAATCGTCTCTTTAATTAAAAATACCCCATCAACTTTGATCTCTCTATCATCTATACGAATGCCCGATACAAAAGGGTCTCCTAATATTTCTTTAGGTTTGCCTTCTAATATTTCTACATTGGGATGAACATTCTTTATTTCTTTGTAAGTGGGAAGAAAGTATACCTTGCTGCAAATTTCCTGAAGGAAATTCACATCTTCCTCCGCTTCCTCAATTTCTCCAATGACCATAGTTGTTTTCCCGCGAAATAAAGGTCCGTCACAGGTTCCGCAGTAGCTTACGCCTTTTCCTAGAAGCTCTTTTTCTCCTGGAATATACTTAGCCTTAGGAATACCGGTCGCTATAATAACAGTTTTAGCTTCGTAAAATTCATTTTCAACATTCAAAGTATAGTAGTCTCCCATAGAAAAGATTTCCAATATCCTGCCTTCATGGAACTCCACTCCAAGGGTCTGTGCATGCTTTATAAATTGCTCCACCATTCCAGGGCCACTGATATTAGGCAGGCCTAAATAGTTATCCACTCTTTCTGCTTTGTACAAATAACTGCTTTTGGGATTTCTCCCAAACACAATTACTTTTTTATTTCTTATTACTCCATTAATTGCCGCAGAAAGCCCAGCAGGCCCAGCACCAATAATCGCAATATCTAACATATTGAGCCCTCCTATATTGTATTATTGCAATATTATATCATACTATATTTTATTTGTCTAAAATATTTTATGTGCGTATTATTTCAATTTTTTTGCAATTTCTCCACCAATCAGGGGAATAATTGCAAAAATCAGGGCCATGTCCAGCTCAAAAAATGACAAAGGTACTGTATGAAAAATGGGCTGTAAAGCAGGAATATAAACCACTGCCATAAGGAGTAATAAAGATCCCAGGACGCTAATATTTAAAAACATATTTGAAAAAATCTTCATTCTATAGATCATTCTTTCTTCAGAACGGGCAGAATACGCCCTCAGAAGTTCTCCTACAACCAGTGTGATAAAACAATAGGTTCTGGCAGCTGAAAGTGCATCTTCACCAGTGAAATGATTCCGTCCGTACCAAAAAGAAAACAGCGCTGCAAGGGCTAAGGCTATACTTTGAATACCGACAGCAAGCCCTATTTTCTTATTTACAATTGGCTCGTCGGGATCTCTTGGCGGTTGTTCCATAATGCCTTCTTCTTTTGGTTCTACCCCAAGAGAAAATGCAGGAAATGCATCGGTAATAAGATTAATCCATAATAAATGTATAGGAAGAAGCGGTACTTCACTTCCAAAAAGCATGGCAATGAATATCAGGAGCAATTCTCCGATATTACAAGATAACAAAAACCCTACAAATTTTCTTATGTTGCTGAATATTGTTCTTCCTTCTTCAACTGCATCCACAATACTTGCAAAATTATCGTCGGTTAAAATCATATCTGCAGCTTCCTTAGCAACATCCGTACCTGTAATACCCATGGCAATACCAATGTCTGCTTGCTTTAAGGCAGGGGCATCATTGACTCCGTCCCCTGTCATTGCTGCAATTTCACCGTTTGATTTAACAGCTTTTACAAGACGTACTTTATGTTCAGGAGAAACTCTGGCAAAGACATTGACTCTTTTTACTTTTTCTTTTAATGCTTCGTCGCTAAGAGCATCTATTTCTTTTCCGTCTAAAGCTTCTTCATCCTTATCGATAATCCCAATGGCTTTCCCTATGGCACTGCCTGTTGTCTTATGGTCTCCTGTAATCATAACCACTCGAATGCCTGCTTTTTTACAGATGGATACAGCTTCTTTGGCTTCATCTCTTGGAGGGTCAATCATCCCCACCAATCCTAAAAAAATCAAGTCCTGTTCTTCTTCCACATCTTCATTAACTTCTTTAGGCATCTTATAGGATAGGGCAAGGACTCTTAAAGCCTCGTTGGCAAAAGAATGGTTTTGCTCCATAATTTTTCCTTTATCTTGTTCAGTGAGTTCTACAGGGTTTCCATCCTTAAAAATATATTTGCAACGACTCAGTACAACATCGGGAGCACCTTTTGTATACATGACGATACCTTCTCTATGTTGATGAAAGGTACTCATGAGTTTTCTTTTTGAGTCAAAGGGAATTTCTCCAATTCGTGGCATTTCAGCCATTAAGGTTTCCTTAGGATAACCTCCTTTAGCGCCTAATACAACCAACGCCCCTTCTGTTGGGTCTCCTATAATCTCGTCAGCACCTTTTTTTAAATAGGCATCATTACAAAGGACCCCTGCCCGAAGAAGCCTTTCCAGAGCCGGAGAAGTCTGCGTTTCTGTTATATCAGAGCTGTTTTCTTTCTTAATTTCTCCTTCCGTTGTATATCCTCTTCCTGTCACATCCCATAGATTTTCTCCGTCAAAAACCTTTACAACAGTCATTTTGTTTTGGGTAAGGGTTCCTGTTTTATCCGTACAAATCACTGTGGTACTTCCCAGGGTTTCAACTGCCCCCAGTCTTTTCATGATAGCATTTTTCTTAATCATTTTTTGCATACCCAATGCCAAGACTACCGTTACCACTGTAGGAAGACCTTCCGGTATAGCGGCAACTGCCAAGCTAACTGAAGTCATAAAAATTTCGATAATTTCCTGTCCTCTAAGAAGCCCTAATACAAAAATAACAGCACAAATCCCCAAACATACGCTGCCTAAAAGCTTGCCCAGTTGATCTAGCTTCCTTTGAAGAGGTGTTGCTCCTTCTTCAACCGCTTCCAGCATGGAAGCCACTTTTCCTATCTCGGTATTCATTCCTGTCCCTACAACAATTCCTTTTCCTCTTCCGTAAGTAACCACGGTACTCATAAAAGCAGAATTGACTCTATCACCGATCCCTGCATTTTCTTCAACCACTTCGCTGGCAAATTTCTCCACAGGAACCGATTCTCCCGTCAAAGCCGCTTCTTCGATTTTAAGATTAACGCTTTGAACCAGTCTAAGATCGGCAGGGATATAGTCTCCAGCCTCTAAAATGACCACATCCCCCGGCACTAATTCAGAGGAAGATACCTTTTCCAAATTTCCCTCGCGAATAACTTTTGCTTGAGGGGCTGCCATATCTTTTAGGGCTTTAAGAGCGTTACTTGCACGGTTTTCCTGGAAAACGCCTAAAATAGAGTTTAAGATAACAATCACTAAAATAATAATGGCATCCGTTCCTTCTCCTACTGCCATAGATACAATGCTCGCACCGATTAAAATTAATACCAGGAAATCCTTAAACTGATCTAAAAACATCTGAAGGATTCCTCGGCGTTCATTTTCTTGAAGGCGATTTTCTCCATATTCCTTTAGTCTTTTGGATACTTCTTCTTTAGAGATGCCCTGATCCATATAAGTATTAAATTCTTTTACAACTTCTTCTATACTTTTTTCATAAAAAGCTTTCATATTCTGCCTCCCATACAATTTCTTGGATACAGTATGTGTTATTATAAACATTTCTATAAATCATTCTCTATATTATACACATTAGGAAAATATTACGTGATAAATAGTATTTGAGCAGGTTTATAAAATATACTTTCTCGATTGAAAAAAATATCCATATTCAGTTATAATGAAAAAAAACGGAGAGGAGAATAATCATGACACCTAAAAAAGATTATTATAGAATTAATGCGCATAAAATAATCGCTGCTTTTGAGAAAAGAAATATGGAAGGATATTACTGTGAAACGAAAGAAGAAGCAGTAAAAAAAGCTTTAGAACTGATGGAAAAGGGCTCCACAATATCTTGGGGAGGTTCTATGACTCTGGAAGAAATGGGGCTTCTCGATGCATTAAGAAAAGAGGATTATACGCTTTTAGATAGAAGTACTGCAAAAAATAATGATGAAACCACTGAAATTTATCATAAGGCATTTGCTGCAGATTATTATTTAATGAGTTCCAATGCCATTACCATGGACGGAAAATTAATCAATATTGACGGAACGGGCAATAGGGTTGCTGCCTTAATTTACGGACCTAAGAATGTGATTGTGATTGCAGGCATGAACAAAGTTGCTTCTGACGAGGATTCCGCAATCAAAAGAGCAAGAGATATCGCTGCCCCCATCAATGCAATTCGCTTAAGCAAAAAAACTTCCTGTACCAGTGTAGGAAGCTGCAAAGACTGTTTGTCCCCCGATTCGATTTGCTGTAATATTGTAGTGACCCGTATGTCAAAGTTTCCAAAGCGAATTAAAGTGATATTGGTTGGCGAAGATTTAGGATATTAAAAAAGCAGGGAAAAATTTCCCTGCTTTTTAGTACAATGGATATTTAGCTACTAATTCTGCAACTTTTTCAGCTGCTTTTGCTTTATTTCCTTCAAAATCTTTTAAGGTCATGGCAATAATATCCGCAATCACTTCCATGTCTTCTTCTTTCATTCCTCTTGAAGTAACTGCTGGAGTTCCTAAACGAATACCACTGGTTACAAAAGGACTTTGAGGATCAAATGGAATCGTATTCTTATTACATGTCACGCCTATTTCGTCCAGTCTCTTTTCCGCTTCTTTACCGGTTAAATCCAAGTTTCTAAGGTCCACCATCATAAGATGATTATCCGTTCCTCCGGATACCAGATTTAAGCCTCTTGCCATCAAGGCATCCGCTAAAGCTTTAGCATTCTTTACGATTTGTTGCTGATAAGCTTTAAATTCATCGCTTAATGCTTCTTTAAAACTTACTGCTTTTGCAGCAATAACATGCATTAATGGTCCCCCTTGGATTCCGGGGAATATGGATTTATCAATCAGCTTTGCAAATTCTTCTCTGCAAAGAATCATTCCGCCTCTTGGACCTCTTAAAGTCTTATGGGTTGTGGTCGTAACAAATTCAGCATAAGGAACTGGATTTGGATGAAGGCCTGCAGCCACTAACCCAGCAATATGAGCCATATCTACCATCAAGTAAGCGCCTACTTCATCTGCAATTTCTCTGAACTTTGCAAAATCAATGGTCCTTGGATATGCACTGGCTCCGGCAATGATCAGCTTTGGCTTATGCTCTTTAGCTATTGCCCTTACATTGTCATAATCTATGTAGCCAGTTTTTTCATCTACGCCGTAAGGTACAATATTATAATGTTTTCCAGACATATTCACAGGACTTCCGTGGGTTAAATGTCCTCCATGGGAGAGATTCATTCCCATTACCGTATCTCCAGGATTTAAAACTGCGAAAAACACGGCCATATTTGCCTGTGCTCCGGAATGAGGCTGAACATTAGCATGCTCTGCACCAAAAACTTGCTTTGCTCTTTCGATTGCCAAGTTTTCTACAATATCCACGTATTCGCAGCCGCCATAATATCTTCTGCCCGGATAGCCTTCAGCATATTTATTTGTAAGAGGAGAACCCATTGCCGCCATGACTGCTTTTGAAACAAAGTTTTCTGAAGCAATAAGTTCAATCTTATTATTTTGTCTTCCTATTTCTTTTTCCATAGCCTCTGCTACTTCTAAATCGACCTTCTGTATTTCTTCAAAAGAATACATTATATATTACCTCCCGACTTTTTAATAAAAATTATTATAGCATAATTTGTATATAAATTAAATATAATTTGCTTTATTAATTTAAACAAATAAAGTGCTGCTAAACCTCAATTTTTTATTTTAATTTCCTCATAATCGCTAAGCTGTAAAGTCAAAGCCTTTGCTGAGATCAGCAGTTCTTTGATGGAAAACCCCAAAGAAGCCATAAGTAAAATCAAACTGCAGGCAAAGGTAAACTCTGCAAAAGGATAATTATTGAGAAAAATTAAAAACATACAGAATACACATAAGAAAAAACTGCATACTCCGAGAATCTGCATATTCCGAATCAGTAAAATACGTTTTTGGAGATTTTGAATTTGTCCTGATAAAATCTCATCGGGTTCTTCTTTGAATCTTGCATGAAGATCTCGAACCAATTGTGCCAGTACAAGAAATCGATTGGTATATGCTAAAAGCAATAAAGAAATTGCAGGGAATAATAAAGCAGGGGTTGTCAATGTTAATTCCATATAGTTCACCCTCTCGAAATAAAAAATAATATGTTTTTTTTCACTTTAATAAATTTGAAATTTAATATTAATACTTGTATTATATTAATCGAGGCATATTTATAGTGTAGTATTCATTAGATATTCTATTCATTTAAAATGAAGGTGATTGAGCATGCAGCATAAAACTTTATTAAAATTTGCAATCCAGGCTGGCGAAATTATGTTAAGAAGCGGTGCAGAAACCTATCGCGTGGAAGATACCATTGAACGCATATTATCCGCTCATAATTTGGAGGTTATAGAGGCCTTCGTTACTCCAACAGGTATCTTTGCTACTATTGACGACGAATCCATGGAAATGACAACTCTTGTTAAACGGATTCGGCATCGTTCTATTCGTTTAGATAAAGTTACCTTGGTAAACGATCTTTCCAGACGGTTTACAGAAGGAAAAATATCCCTGGAGAATGCAATGATAGAGCTCAATGAGATTGACCAAAGACCTCCTTACCCATATTATATCATGATTGGCTCTACAGGACTGGTTTCTGCATTTTTTACTGCAGTATTCGGAGGGAACTTAAGGGACTGCATCGTTTCATTGATCATTGGCATTGCTCTTGGAATCATGCAGTATTTTTTCCGAAAAGCAAAGTCTTCCAGATTTCTCATAGATCTCATCGGAGGCTGTTTAATTGGAAGTATCGCTCTATTGTTCACCAGAATAGTGGCTTCAACCAATCTGGATCAGATTATTATTGGATCCATTATGCCCCTTGTTCCCGGTGTTGCTATTACCAATGCTATCCGAGATACCATCGAAGGAGATTTATTATCTGGTGTTTCCCGAGCTGTGGAAGCCTTTTTTGTAGCCATATCCATCGCAACAGGAGTAGGTGTCGTTCTGAAAATCGGCTTTGTCTTTCTAGGGGGTATACTATGATTCTTCAAACGATCAGTGCGTTTTTTGCGACTTTCTTTTTTGCAGTCCTTTTCAATATTTCTAAAAAGCAGCTATTATTTTGCGGATGTATCGGCGCTTTTGGCTGGTTCATATATCTTTTATTTCTTAATTTGACCGGCTCTGTAGTTCTGGCGAATTTCGTAAGCGCTCTTGGTATCAGCATGATTTCCAGGATATTTTCTATCATTAGGAAAGTTCCTGTGACAGTTTTTTTAATATCGGGAATTATTACTCTTGTTCCCGGAGCAGGAATGTATCGAACCATGTATGCTATGCTCGCCCAAAATTTCGAAGAAACTGCCTTTTATGGAGCCCAAACCCTTCAGATTGCCGGCGTCATTGCCATCGCCATTATTTTTGTATCCTCCCTGCCCATGGGAGCAAAAAAGCGATAAGGAGTAAGCTATTTTGCTTTTCTTTATCGCTTTAAAATATGCTTTATAATTCATACCCCGTTAAAAATGCCTTTTTATTTAATTCAATGGTTTTTGGAGGGACAACTCTTTCGATGGCCTCTTCCCATTCATTTTTTTCTAAGCCCAAATTCTTTGCCAATATCCCAAGCAATACCGTATTCAGCACTCTTATATTTCCCAACTCTCTTGCTATTTTAAGCGCATCTACAACATAGGTTTGCTTGCAGGCCTGCTTAATTCTGTCCAGTGTATCACCAGGATACTCTGCAGCACCAGTAATAACCGGCATAGGATTGATTTCCTGATCATTGACAATCGCAATGCCATCTTCCTTTAAATAGTGAATCCATCGCAGGGCTTCTAATTTTTCAAAGGCCAGAAGAATATCTGCACAACCTTCTTCAACCAAGGGAGAATATACTTTTTCTCCGTATCTTACATGGGTTACAACGCTTCCGCCTCTTTGAGCCATTCCATGAACTTCAGACATTTTCACATCATAGCCTTTGTTGATTGCAACGTCTCCAATGACTCTGCTGGTTAATAAGGTGCCCTGTCCACCAACACCCACAATAAGTATATTTCTTGTCTTCATTTTATTCAGCCTCCCTTACGATTGCGCTGCTTCTGCAAACCCTTGTACAAAGGCCACATCCATTACACAGTGCATCATTGATAATGATTTTTCCATCCTGTTCTTCAATAGAAGGACATCCTAATCTTAAACATAAGCCGCACTGCACACAGGCATCAGAAATCTTATAGGCCAGTTCTTTTTTCTTCGATAAAAGTGCACAAGGTCTGCTGGCAATAATCACCGATGGTTCCTCTTTATTCGTTTCTTCCTTAAGAACCGTTTCTACTTCTTTTAAGTCAAAGGGATCTACCACACTTACGTTTTTAATGCCAATAGCTTTGGATAGTTCTACTAAATTTAGTACAGGAGCCGGCTCCCCTTTAATGGTTCTTCCCGTAGCAGGATTGTCCTGGTGCCCTGTCATACCGGTCGTAGAGTTATCTAAAATAATGACTGTCGATATTCCCTTATTATAAACTATATCAATTAAACCCGTAATTCCTGAATGAATAAAGGTGGAATCTCCAATAATACCTACCCATTTTTTTGCAAATTCTTTTCCTCTTGCTTTCTCTATTCCATGGGCCATTCCAATACTTGCACCCATGCACACACAGGTATCTATGCCTCCCAAGGGCGGAAGTGCTCCTAACGTATAACATCCAATATCCCCTGCCGCATGAAGCTTCAGCTTGTTGATAACATAATACATTCCTCTATGGGGACATCCAGGACATAATACAGGAGGACGTCCCGGTAAGGTTTCAGGAGTTCTAACCGTTAACTCGCGTTTAGCAATTGCTGACGCAATTTTTCTTACACTAAGTTCTCCTTGAACTGAAAATACCTCTTTTCCTATCGCTGGTATTCCCATACTTTTTACCTGTTCTTCTATAATGGGTTCCAATTCCTCTGCTATATAAAGGGTATCCACTGACTTAGCAAACTCTTTAATGAGCTCTTTAGGAAGTGGATGTACCATTCCAAGCTTTAATACCGAAGCTTCTGGAAGGGCTTCTTTGACATATTGATAACTAATACCGCTTGTAATAACCCCTATTTTTTTATCTGCCCATTCTATTCTGTTGATATCCATTGTATTGGCAGCCTTTGCAAGTTCTTTCATTCTATTTTCAACTACTATATGCCTTTTAATGGCCATACCCGGCATCATAACATTCTTTTGAATATTTTTTTCATAGGGCTTGCATTCTACTTCCTGTCTTTCACCCATTTCTACAACACTTTGAGCGTGAGAAACACGCGTTGTCATACGAACGAAAACCGGCGTATCGTATTGTTCACTAAGTTCCAGGGCAAGTTTCACATAATCCTTTGCTTCCTGGCTATCGGAAGGTTCAAGCATTGGAATATGAGCAGATCTGGCATAATAACGGCTGTCCTGTTCATTTTGAGAACTGTGCATTCCGGGGTCATCCGCAACGACAATAACTAAGCCGCCGTTGACGCCAGTATAAGACACAGTAAAAAGAGGGTCCGCTGCAACATTTAATCCAACATGTTTCATGGCAACCATAGCTCTGGCTCCTCCAATGGAAGCCCCTATGGCTACTTCCATGGCTACTTTTTCATTGGGAGCCCATTCCGCATAGATCTCATCGTACTTAGCAACCAATTCGGTAATCTCTGTGCTGGGCGTACCCGGATAAGCCGTCGCTACCCTAACCCCTGCTTCATAGGCTCCTCTGGCAATTGCTTCATTTCCTAACATAAGCTTTTTCATATTATCCCTCCATCTTTCTAGGCACTGTCTGATTTCCTCAGTATTTGAGTTATCCCAAAAATCGAAATATGTAATAACATTCTTAAATTTATAACGATTATATACATTTATACACCAAAAAATAAAAATATTCAATCTTAACTTTATCACTTTACATTAATATAATAGCACTCTCTTAAAGCTATTTCCATTTATAATTGATATATTTATTCCTTAAGACAAAATTTTCATGTAGATTGATATATTTTGGAATATTTTTGGTAATAATTAACCATAATACAAAAATGGGTAGATATCAAGAAAGTTGTTATAGGAGGATACCAATGAAAAAGTTTAATCACCTACGGCTAAAATATTTAGTTGGATTTCTGATAATACTGCTTTTAAATGGCTCGATCTTATATGCAGAGATAAATGAATCTAATAAAGTTTCCAAAACTAATATTGTTTTATCTTCTACATGGGGTATAGTGAATCAAGATTGTATTAATATAAGACAATATCCTGATTCGAATGCAAAAATTCTAGGTACAGCCAATAAAAAGGATGTCCTTATTGTCACAGGCAAATATAAAAAGTGGTATCGAATCCGATATAAGAATAAATCTGCCTGGATTTATGCTCAGTATCTGGAAGGATACAATATCCCATTCATACGAGAAATCATTCCGATGACAAAAGAAGAAATCTTAAGAAGAGAAATTGTCCATTATGCAAAGCAGTTTATCGGAACTCCCTATTGCTATGGTGGGACCGATTTAAGAAAAGGGGTGGACTGCTCCGGTTTTACCCGGGCGGTTATGCAAAACTTCGGCATTTCTATACATAGAACTTCCAGCGGTCAATTTCATAACGGAACCATCGTCAAAAAAGCAGATTTAAGCCCTGCCGACCTGGTATTCTTTGATACTTCCGGAAGAAATAACGGTAAAATATCTCATGTGGGGTTGTATATAGGCAACGATAAATTTATTCATGCGACCACCACAAAAGGCGTAAAGATAGATGATTTATCCCAAGGTTATTACAAAAGAACCTATGTATTGGCTGCATCAGTAATTGATGAAAAATAATCTTTTTAAAAAGCACCTTAAACATTAGTAAGAAGCTAATGTTTAAGGTGCTTTTTTTATGGCTATAACAAAAAATATTAATATTCGACAGTATTCTTAACATCTTTAGAAATGAATTCATATACAATATTACAAAATATTTGTCCATAGAAAGGAGGATAATAGATGTCTCAACTTTTACAATGTATTTTTGGAAAACTCCTCGATTTTGCTTTTGATGTATTAAGACCCAATGTTACAAACAGTGACAGTCCCAGAGTTCCCATCCGATTTACATCTTCAAGTGAGGAAAAAATACTATCCAGTATTACGGTGGACGTTCATGAAAAAAATACAGCAGTTTGGTTATTTGGAACAATAGGTTTTTTGGTAAATACAGTTATTTTCCCTGGCTCCCTCACATTTAATATTTGGAGAGGAAAACCGTATAAAGGTCAACTCATTTTTAGTACTACCGACACAGCTCAAGGAGGAAGAGAGACTAGCATTGGCTTTGACCCTACTTTTCGTAATACCAGCTTTACAGCTACTGACTTCTTTAAAAATAAGCATTGTAATAAAGTCACGTACTATCTTACAGTTACTTCACAATTAACTTCTGATCCCGAAGATCCGATTGATGTTAGACTCATTGGTCCTATCACATTTCTTGCCGGTACGATCCAAAATAAATAACTCTTATATAATTCTTTATCGAAAGGAGGATGCATATGTCACTACAATTCGATTTTGATAAACTCAGAAATTTTGCATACGATACCCTAAAACCAAATATTTCAGACAGTACGGATTCAAGAGTTCCTATTCACCTTACAAGTACAACAGGAGAAAAGCTTTTATCCACTATTACACTTCCTCTTGAAAATCAAAAAGCTGCAGTATGGTTAAGTGCTACCATTGGATTTAGAGTAAATTCCCCTGTTCCCTCTCAACCTCCGTCTGCAATGCGTTTTAGGATATGGAGAGGGCAACCTGATACGGGTACCCTGGTTTATAGCACCACGGACAGTGGTCAAGGGGGGGACTCCTTTGGCTCTGTTTCTCGCACAACCAATCTCAATCATATAGATATTATAAAAACCCCTTGTAAATCTGTAACCTATACTTTAACCGTAGAAGCCTTTGATATCGTAAGCATAAGCATTATTGGACCCATCACATTTACAGCTGCAGAAATTGAGCTGTAATGGACATTTAAAATCCCTAGAAAGGAGGTTAAAAGATGTTTAACACTTTTATAATTCAATTCGATAAGTTAATCCATTTCGTATTTGATAAATTAAATCCCAATATCAGTAATAGCACAGATCCAAGAGTTCCAATAGTACTGGCACCGGATAGTGGTCCAAAGCTTTTATCTGCTATAGAAGTACCTATAGAAAAAAAAGAATCCATTGTTTGGTTAAGTGCTACCATAGGGACTTTCGTAGAAGATTCAATTAATCCTTCCAGACTCATTTTTACCATTCTGCGAGGAAACCCAAATACTGGAAATATTGTATTCAGTACTGCTGATTCCGGTCAGGGAGGTCCTACCTATCGAACATCTACTTTCACCCATGTGGATCAAATTAAAAATTACCCTTCTTCCAAAGTCACCTATTACCTCACAGTTCAAGCCGTTGACAATAGTGAAAATATAAATATCATAGGTCCTATAAGCTTTAATGGAGCCGAAATAAAAAAATAAGCGGGAGCTTTCCCGCTTATTTTTTTATTAGATGATGTGTACTTCAAAAATTTATTCCGGATCTATACAAGAGAATACATTAAGAGGTATGCCTTCAGTAGGATCTCCCCCTACTAAATAAGCACGAACTGCAACTCTTGTTCCTTCCTCTGGCGTAACAAGTACCGGATAGGTAAAGTTCGTTTGATAGTCCACAACATTGCCTTCAGAATCTGGATTCGCTGCTACTAATGTGTTTAATACGTTAAAGGTTATGCCATCATATGTTCCAATCTCAACAATAATACCTTGAGGGGGATCGTCTGGACTAATAAAATATGCGTGAATACCGGTAATCCTTACTGGTTGACCATCGGCATATTCTACAAATCCATTGGAAGCGAATTCGCCTGCAGCAGTACAATTCGGAATAGCATCGAAAAGATCTTCCAGAAGCATATAGATGTCTCCTTCTGGCGAAAGAGTAGTATTGATGCTACATAGTAAGTCAATAATAGATTGGTCATTGCATTGTTCTGGATCGCCTAAAGCTTCCATGACTGCTTGCAGCCATCCCTTTAAGCCTTCACCGCAATCTCCCGTACAGAATCTTAATGGATTTTTTTTCATTAAATCTCCTCCTTTTTAAAATTATAAATATTGTGTTAGACAATTTCTACTTACTATAGTCTATGAAAGCATTCCATTAGAAGTGCCTTATTAGTACATTTTTCAGCAAATCTCCAGTAATGACTACATATTTTTTGATGATCTCTCTTGATGTTTCGTGCTTATCTTATATACTTTTTTATCTTTGGATTCCGTTAATGCTTTTTATTGTTTTTCATCTCCTGTAAATCCATTTTTAATTGATTAAATAATTTTTCTGCCATATTCATTTTTTGAAGGATTGTAATAAATTCATCGAGAAGCCTTTGTAGATCTGATATGTCTTGCACTACCTCTTCTTCTAATTCTTCTGGTTCTTTTGTAAATTTTTCTTCCTCTTCTTGCAGCCGCAGGTCTTTTTTTTTACTTCTTTTGGCTCCAGTAAAGTCTTTTCGGCTTTCTTTCGAAGAGCTTGCTCAATAAAGTCTTCTTTTCTTCTAGACAATTGATAGGAGCCTTTTGGGGATTTTTCTATTTTCAAAGTACCATCTCCCTTCTATACTTTTTTAGCTACTACATACTATGCACTTTGTCCTTTTGAAGTTCTATTTTTCGACAACTTTTTTATCTTTTTACAAAAGAAAAAGAATAGTCCGTGGGCTATTCTTTCAAAAGATATTTTTAATTAAGGTATTAGTCAATACAATCTTTCTTACAATATACAACAGTTAAAGTACCATATCTGCTCGTTGGAACAAATACTCCTCCGGTTGTTGTATAGAAAGCAAGTTCTACTTCTACAGGGCCTTTTACCAACAATGGATGAACAAAGGTTGTTTCGTATCTTTCAACTCCAAGGGTGATAAGATCATCTCCAAAGCCATCTTGGAAAACAATATTGCCTTCTCTATCTCTAACTGTAATAACTGCAAAATCAACAGGCGGTTCTACTGTGTCTGCAAATTCAAAAAATGCTGCATGGATTTTTGTAAGTAATACTTTATCTTCTTCAATATCCAATGTAAGCGTAGGCGTTGCAGTGTCTATACTATTCACTGATTGGGAAACAGAAACGCAAGTTCCTTTTATTTTACTGAGTTTGCACAATAGTCCGCAGCAGCAGTTCTTTAATACCTCTCTTATTGCTTCTAATTGTTGTGGGATATTTTTTTCTTTGCCCTTATTGCAGCCACCATCTCTCATATAAATCCTCCTTTTAAATAAATTTTAGAGTTTTGCTTCACTATATCTTATGAAATAGTTTTTAAGAAAGTTACAAAATCCGATATTCTTCAATAAAAGTTCTCCTGTTTCTGCAGGAGAACTTTTTTGAACAAAGGATTCTTACTCTTCGTCTTCATCACAAGCCTTACGTACTGGAACGTCGTCTATACATCCAAGATCTTCTTTTTGTGGAGGATTGAAAATTTCAAATGGGAAATCCATACTTTCAAATACGTCACATGGATTAAGCGGAGAAACCTCTGCACATTCGTTTGGTTTGCAGAAACCTTTAGATTCAACCAATAAGTTTACTAATCGGAATAACTTAATAATGGAGAATAATCCTATAGTAAGATTAATATCATTCAATGCACCCTCAATACAGTCGCATCCTAAGGAGTTTACACAGCCATTCAAGTTAGAATCCAATAATACTGCTTTTGATTCAACCAATACATATGGTGCTTCCTCTAATACATGGGATTCTGGTTGGAATAAATTGCTTGCAATGGTAATTTCAGAACCTTCGCTTCCAAAGAGTAATACTGCTTTCTTGAATGTTGTTCCTGCTTCGATAAATTCTCTTTCAACAGTATCGTATCTTAGTATAATTGGGCATCCTTCTGAATTTAAGAATGCAAGTTTGAATTTGAAGATGTACTTCACATGTACATTATAATATTTTGGTCTGAAAGCATCCTGCTTTCTGTCGGTTTCGATTTTATATAGTTTGAAATCTTTAACTACAATATCTGTAGCTCCTGAAGGTACATTAATAGGTGATCCTTTTCCTGCAGCAATTACTTGCCCGCTTTCAGTTGTAATTGTCTGGCATTCCATTGAAAAAGGTCTTTCCAGCATTTCAGGTGTCAGGCAATCTTGTTGTCTACATTGGTCGTATACTTTTAATGCTATAATACACTCATCTTTTACTCTGCTATATGCAGCCATACTATTTCCCCCTTTAATTAGGTTTTAGGATAAGGACTAAGTTTATGGTTTCTCTCACTACCATAATATGTGATGTTAAAAATTGTGTTCCATTATGTAAGGAAAATTTAATTCAGCAAGGAAACGACTACATCGTAAGTAAGACGAACTTTCATATTTTAAGAGCAAAACGCCTCCGGCTAGGAGGCGCTTTTTGAACCTTATCGTTTTTTCGGACATTCTTCTGCTGGAGTTGGGTCTTCAACTTCACAGAAACCATGCTTAATCGTTTTTGGCTTGCAGCATAATTCCAATGGTTGAATACTTTGTTCGAGAAGATCTCCTTCAACAAAGTCAAGGCATGCATTTTCTGGTTCAATATCAACTGGAATGCATTTTGGTGGTACGCAAAGTCCTTTATGAGGAATCTTGTATTGTACAAAGTAAATGGACTTGATATAAAGGGTTAATCCAATGGCTGCACTTAAAGAATCCACATCTAGATTAACAACTTTTGCTAATGCCTGAACAACAATGCCTTGACGAAGTGCATTATTTCCATGGTCTCCATCTTCAACAAAGCCTAAGAAGCTGATCACAGGTTCGCATTCGCATTTGAGCTTGTAAGAAACACCATATGGTGCATATACATCTATAGCAACGGAAACTGGATTGGTTTCATTATCGAAGTATGGATCTTCTTCGTCTCCTGGTAAATATTGAATTGTGAAGCATTCTTCTGCAATCACTCTGCAGTTTCGATCAATTACCTTCGCAGCAAAGGTAACGTCTATTTGTGAAAGGGTAACTCTTACACAGTTCGATCTGCGAATTAACGTTTCAACATTGGACCCGTTATCCTTTCCGAAATTAAAATCAATGTCAATAACACGAAGTTCGATTCCTGCAACATCGTCTCTTTCAAAATCTACATCATCGAAAATTTTGTCTAAGTTGTCAACAACTCTGCAAAGATTGATTCCACATTCATCAAATACAACCGGCGCTACAATAGTCAATAACTTTGGTTCACCCAATGGGGGACATACACATGCGTCTTCAGCCGGATTGATTGCTTCATCCGGTTTACATACTGGGCATTCGCCAGTGATAGGTCTTTGGAATATTCTGCCTCTAACTTGATTGTTACCACAACATGCCATAAAAAATTCCCTCCTTAAAGAAATTAATTTCAATACCATATTATGTGAAAATTGTCGATGTTGTTACTAAACATAAATAAGAAGTTTTGGAATATATATAATATGATAAAGAAATTTTAGGAGGTTTTCCTATGGCTTGTTTTTTGAAACTTCGGGACCAAAGCTTAATTCTTGTGGATTTTAATATACGGAACGGTTTATATTATCAAGTTTTCAGAAAGGATCAGCCCTCTCGCCCAAATCTGCTGCTGTCCAATGGAACCCATGAATATACTGCATTTTTAGACGAAAAAAATAACTTTCACGTGATTGCTAAGAATACGAGAAATCAAATCATACACCTTAAAGAAAGTGCTGATAAAATTACAAAAGAAGTTTTACTGGATGATCCAAATAATACATTTAAGATAGACAATATTTACGCCATCTCCGTAAAAAATCAAATTCATCTTTTTTATTACGCAGATCATCCATCCACCAAAACACCGGAACTGATTTATCATTTGGTCAATGACCCTCTGGCTGCACCAAGGCCTATTGAAACCCTTTACAGCCGCAGTATCAATTACGATTGTATCCGAAATAATGGTGATCTTTATTTAGCTGTAATCGTTAAGAAAGAGGATACCTACTCTATAGACCTTAAACATTTTGAGGACTATAAAGACTTATCGCTTCAAACTTCTACCCCAGTATCCTCAGAGTTTCCTATCGTATACTGTAAAGTATGTATGGATAAAAACGGAATCTTGCATTTGATTTATGTTCAGGAACAGTATGGCAAGTTTCAGCTGATACATAAATGCAAAGATAGGGAATGGTCAAAAGAAAATCTGCTTTATTCCTGCGGGTATCCCATTAAACCGATTATCTTTATATATAATGATGCTTTATGGATTAACTGGAATGAAAATGGCATCATTAAAGCTATTTTATCCGTCGATCATGGAAACAGTTTTTCAAAACCAATTCGAGCTTCCATAGAAGATCCTGATATAAGTCTTCATTCTTATGATGCTGAGCCAGAAGCATCCCCCTCACTTATTTGTAATCAATTATACGGCGTGACTTACCCCACTCCAAAGTTTGCAGTGCTTCATAGCTTAGATATGGATGGAATCCATTTTAATATGACGCCTAATACGGAACTTCAGCTATATCTGAATGCTATTAAAAATGCACTCAATCTTTCTGTTTCAAAATCAGCCCTAGAAGAGGAAAATATTAATCTTAAACATGAAATCCTTGAGCTTAATCAAATCCAAAGGGATATTACAAACCAATATAACGAACTTGCGGAACTAACGAAGAGAATCCAAGAGGAAGGAAAGAAATGGAGAGAGCTATATTTTAAAGGAAAAACAGAAATAGATTTTTATAAAAAAAGAGTTAAGCAGTTAGAAAAGTCTTTATCTTCAACTTCTCAAGACTCCCCTGCTGAGAAGCCGGAACCCAAAGAAGAAAACAATGTGATAGAGTCAGAACAACCTATTCCTCAAGAGTCAGGTGCTTCTGAGGATGAATAGCTCCAATTTAAAAAGCATTTCCTTATTAAAAAAGGAAATGCTTTTATCTTTTTATCTGTTTTCCATTGGAATATATTCTCGTTTAGGTGCCACACTTTTGAAAGCAGGACGAACGATTTTTCCTGCATTCGTTAATTCTTCCAGGCGATGGGCACACCAGCCGGCAACTCTGGAAATTGCAAAAATAGGAGTATATAATTCTTCCGGAATATCTAACATTTCATAAATAAATCCGGAATAAAAATCTACATTTGCACAAACACCTTTGTACATTTTACGGTGCTGTTCAATCACTTCAGGTGCTAATTTTTCAATTTTCTTGTATAGATTGAATTCTTCTTCAACATGTTTTTCATTTGCCAGTTCTTCTGCGTAGGATTTTAGAATCTCTGCCCTTGGGTCAGAAACAGAATATACGGCATGCCCAACACCATAAATAAGTCCTGAACGGTCAAAGGCCTCTTTATTTAAAAGTTTGGTTAAATAATTCTTAATGGCTTCATCGTCATTCCAATCTTTAATATTTTCTTTAATATCTTTAAACATATGCCTTACTTTAATGTTGGCGCCTCCATGTCTTGGACCTTTTAAGGAACCTATAGCGGCAGCAATGGCAGAATAGGTATCCGTTCCTGTAGAAGTAACCACATGGGTGGTAAAGGTTGAGTTGTTTCCTCCACCATGCTCTGCATGGATCACTAAGGATAAATCCAATAAGGTCGCTTCTAATTTGGAATATTTTGAATCAGGGCGCAGCATATGAAGGATGTTTTCAGCTATACTGAGTTCCGGCTGAGGGCTGTGCAGTACCAAGCTTTTGTTGAGATATTGATGAACATAGGCTTGATATCCATAGACAGCAATCAGCGGTACGCATGCAATTAATTCTATACTTTGTCTTAATACATTTTCTATACTAATATCATCTGCATTTTGATCCGCGCTATATAAGCTTAGTACCCCTCTTCCTAAAACATTCATAATATCTTTGCTTGGAATGTGTAAAACGGTCTTACGAGCAAATTCCGCTTTGGAACTTTGGGCATCGGATAATAAATCTTTAAACTGCTCAAGAACGGATTTATTAGGAAGAGTACCGCAAAGCAAGAGATATGCTGTCTCTTCAAATCCATATCTTCCTTCTTTTAAAAAGCCTTCGGTGATTTCCTTTATATCTATTCCTCTGTAACTTAAACGGCCGGGCACAGGTACCAATTCGTTTTCATCTAAAATATATGCATGAACTTCTCCTACTTCAGTTAATCCTGCAAGAACTCCTTTACCGCTAATATCTCTAAGTCCTCGTTTCACCTCATACTTTGTATACAATTCAGGATTAATATAGTTGGAGTCTTTGGCTTTAATACTCAATTCTTTTATCAGATTATCTCTTTCTTGTTCAGACAGTTTTATATTGGTCATATCCATATACCCCCTCCTCAGAATGATTTTTTATATTTTATCACGGGTTAATATGGATTACAAGAAAAGGATTTTATATTTAGAATTTTTCTATAGGTTGTACTATTTTCCTTTGATAGGTCATATAGATTAGTATACAGCTGAATAAAGGCATTTCTATATAAATGATCAATATATATTTTGAAGTGTATGGGCGGCTGCTCACCTTAAAAATAGGAGGAAGATAAGATTATGACAAAAGAAAGAGAAAATTACTATATCATAAAACAGAGTAAAGGGACATTATGGGCTTTTTTCTATGATCATAAAGATGGGATTTGCTGTACGACTTATACTTATGATGCCTGGTCCAATAAGCAAATCATCTTTAAGGACGGAACTAAAAATTTCTCTGTATATCTTGATAACAGCGATCAAATACATATATTTTGTCAGGACACTTCAGGCAATATCCTATTGTATCGATATACTTCTAACGAATGGAAATCTGAAATACTTTTATACAGTAAAACTGGATTCCTGGATTCTTTACACTTTGATGCCATCATTCAAGGGGAAGACTTATTCTTATTTTATAATTTGAAAGATCCCAACAATAACAGACATGCTTTAGTTCAACAAGTGGCCGTAAAAGGTACCCATTGGAACACACCTTCTCTCATTGATTACATTGAACCCCTGGGGCATCAGCCATTTTCCGTTTATAGAGATTCTAACAATCATATACTCCTTTTTTATCAAAAGGTACAGGACGGATGTCAGTTAGGGTATAAAAAATACTCTCAAAATATGAATACCTGGAGTAATTTCTACCCCTTCGATGAAAACAGACTTTCCTTTGGTGATGAATCCATATTATTAAATAACCAAAATATTCAGTGTCTGTATATCAAAAAAGAAAAGCACTACTCCACATTATTCTATAGATTTAAAAACGAATCCAAATGGGAAACACCCCAAAAGCTCTTTGAAAAAGCAGAAATCAGCTCATGTTCTTTGTTTATGATTGACGACCATCTATGGGCGGCCTGGATATCGGACGGTAAATTGTACAGCTGCTATTCCACCGATTGGGGACAGACCTTCTCAAATCCTTCTGTCCATTTTAGCGACAGGCCGACACAGCCTGTTAAAGCTTCCTATCAAAGCAATTTTCTCCAGGAGCAAAAACGCTTGCGTGCCAATAAAATCTATATCCGCCCGGATGAACAAATAGAGTTTTTAATTATTCCCGATGTTTTTCCTATCATCTCTGGAAAATCGGCTCCATTAGAGGATACATTTATTCCTGTAACCGATAAAGTAGACAATTACCTCAATGAAATAAAAATGCATATGAATGAAGTATATGAAGAAATCTATATATGCAAAAAACAATTAAGAGAAAAAGAACATCAAATCGCTCAGCTGAAATATACCCTCAAAACAAAAAATCAAGACTTGTCCAGAATAACCTATGAGCTGAATAAAGCAAATGAAGCCCATAAAAAAGAATTGCTGAGTTTAAAAGAAAAGAACAAAAGCCTGGAAAAAGAATTACAGCAAAAAAATAATGAAATAAAAGTATTGGAAGAAAAAATCATTGCACAGAGAAAAGGGATGAATATTTTAAAGCAAGAACTGGAAGTCAGAAAAGCACCATTAATTATTACTGCCAATGAGGAGGCAAATTCTTCAAGGCAAAATAAGACTTCGCTTCTTAGACGAATTTTCAGTTTTGAAGATGAACATATAAATTAATACTTCTTTTTTTCCTCTGCAATAATTTGTTCTAACAGCTCTGCAGCTTCTCCAATCAGTATGCTGCAATTGCCATAATACTCTCTGTGACTCTTAAGCTGGCTGCAATTAACAGCTTTATGCAGATCGTGAAAGGCATCAATATAACGCATTCTAAGACGCTTTACGGTTTTTTCGTCAAAAAGCAGCCCAAAGATCATTGTTGCAGCAGAAATAAGGCTGCAAGTACCTCCAATCCCCAGTCCTGTATTTAAACCTTTACACAGATCGTAACATTCCTCTGGAATATTTAAACCATAATATTTTTCAGCAGCTTTTAACATACATTGAGAACAATTATACCCTTTATTATAATAGTAAACCGCTTTTTCTTTCATAAAAAAACCTCCTTTCTTCATTATATGAAGGATAAGGAGGTTTGTTCTTTTATTATTCAATTTTCTACAATTTCCACTACTGCAGGACGGTAATTCTGGTTTTTCCATTTTTCTTCTCTTAAACGAATCCACAAATAAGTAATTCCCATAAACAAGAATGCACCAATGATTCCTGCAGGTTCTTGAACTGAAACATATCCTAATTTGTTTGAACCGAAATATCCTGCAAAGAAACCTAAAAATAATGCGATTAATGGCAGCCCGTACATAATAAGAGTTGCCTTTAGAAAGTCCGAATAGGCTAAATCTATACCTACCCGATCTCCTACTTTAGCATTGCAGAGATTATCGGCTTCTAAAATCATTTCTTCTGACTTATGTCCATGACTGCAAGCTCCGCATTTTTGACAAGCCTCGTTTCTCACCAGGCTCACTATGGCATACTTATCCTTAATCGCAATAACCTTTCCGATTTCTTTTCCTGTTTCACTCATCTCATCACCTCCAGAGAATCCCATTCTAGTGCCTCATTTAATTAAGTCCTTGATTACTTCTCCTGCAATAATGAGTCCCGCAACAGAAGGTACAAAAGAAATACTTCCAGGTATTTGACGTTTTTCAAGACAAGTTCTATCTTTCTTCGTACAAATACATCCTTCTCTACAGGTAGTTACTTCTTCTTCTCTTGGCTTAATAGGAGGTTCTTTAGAATAAACTACCTTTAAGGAATCTACATTACGTTTCTTGAGCTCTTTTCTCATGACCTTGGCCAAGGGACAAATCGAAGTATTATAAATGTCATCTACTTCAAATTTCGTAGGATCTAATTTATTGCCTGCTCCTAAGCAGCTAATAATAGGAATATTTCTTTTCTTCGCTTGAAGGACCAGTTCTATTTTTCCCGTTACCGTATCAATAGCATCTACAATATAATCGCAGTCGTCTTCAATGATTTCATCTGAGGTTTCTGGAAGGAAAAAGGTCTGATGAGTGATTACTTCTGCTTTAGGATTAATCTCTAAAATCCGCTGTTTCATAACTTCAACCTTAGGTTTTCCTACGGTTTTTCTCGTTGCATGAAGCTGTCGGTTGATATTGGTTAAGCATACTGAATCATCATCTATGAGGATAAATTTACCGACGCCTGAACGTACCAAACCTTCCACTACAAAGCTTCCTACGCCACCTATACCGAATATAGCTACTTTGCTTTGATAAAGTTTTTCCATTGCTTCTTTACCCAATAGAAGTTCTGTTCTAGAAAATGAATGCAGCATAAAGTCTCTCCTTTAAAACGTCTCTTCTTTAAGTATTCATTTTACTATTTCCGAGTATTTATGTCAAATATAATATTCTCCAAACTATACCGTTTTTAGCGGAGAAACTTCATCTTCTACTGGGTTTTACGGCCTTTTAAAAATAGAAGAAATCCAATGACGATAAAAGCAATAGGAATTATTCTGGGTGCAAAACGAATGATAACTCCAACAGAAAATCCCATAAAGAACATAAAGCCAAATGCCAGAAGGATTCCTCCGGGAATTAAAGGCCATTTGCCTATTCTAGGATAGCCAAGGATATACATTGTAATAAATGCTGCCCCGATACTTCCAAAGAATATCGAAGGAACCATCATTCCTCCTGCTAATCCGCTGACGACTAAACCTACAAATGTGCCAAACCAAATTAAAATACACCCGGGGATTAAAAATCCTATCATTCGTTTTGAAAAATATAAGATCATAAAAATTGAGCCGGGGATTATAAATACCATAGGGGCGATAATGGTCCCTGCATTAATATAAACTCTTGGGAAAACTCCAAGAATGCCTAGAAACCCTATGGTCATACCTGTAACCAACGCCCAAGTCTTCTTCTTCGTATAATAGAGTAACAAAAGTGCAGTAGCTACAAATAAGACAGGTAAATTTCTCATCTTAATAAATGGGAGATCCACCCATTGCCCCAGTAAAGAGTATAATCCCACTACTACCAAAATAACGCCTATTAATGCTTGATTTCTTTTATCGTTCATAACTGAACCTCCCTGTGTCACATCTTTGTGCAAACCAATTGGTTTGTTTGATTTATCTATATATACTCTATTCTACACAAAAAGTCTGTTTATACTATAGATAAATTATCAGGGTAGATTCCTTCTTCTTGCATTTTGGTGATGGCTTCTACGATTTTATCTTTATCCTCTCGGTAAGTTACCCCATACCATCTGTCTTTAGATTCAAGAACCTTTACCAGAGCTTTTTTGCTTTTTATAAGATTATTCACAACCTCCGGTATATAAAATTCTGCCTTTTCAGGATTGTTTTTTAAGGCTTCATCTAAAAAAGCCGGGAAGGCAGCCTTTAGTTCTTCCATTATACTGGGCGTAAATCCCCATAAATTCATAGATACGATGCTTTTATCAGGAAGGGTAACCCAATGGGATCCATCCTCCGTATACTGAATGAGTCCATCTCTTTTTTCAATTCGGGTACGCTCATGAATCGTCTTCAAATAACCGTTTTCGTCGGTAGTACATACGCCTCTTGCCACATGTCCATGATCTGTAAGAGTATTTTCTAATATATAGCCCACCATAGCATAACGGTAATAGTCATCATCTTCCGTATTTATGAGAAAATCATAAATCAGCTTAAATGCATTTTTGCCGTAATAGTCGTCTGCATTAATAACGGCAAAAGGACCGTCTATGAGGTCTCGACATGCGAGAATTGCATGACCGGTCCCCCAGGGTTTGGCTCTGCCTTCTGGTACTTTATACCCTTCAGGAAGATCGTCTATTTCCTGATAAGCATAGACCAACTCTACATTCTTAGATATTCTGTCTCCTATAATCTGCTTAAAATCGCTTTCCATTTCTTTTTTTATAACACAGATGACCTTCTTAAAACCTGCTTTTCTTGCATCAAAAATTGAAAAATCCATTATGATTTCCCCGTTCTTTCCAACGGGTTCTATCTGCTTAAGACCTCCAAACCTGCTGCCCATGCCGGCGGCCATTACAACTAATGCTGGTTCTTTCATAGAAATCTCCTCTGTTTATAATAATTTAAATTGATACTCAATTACTCTTCGTAGCCATTAGGATTTTGAAGCTGCCAACGCCAGCTGTCCTCACACATTTTTTCTAAACCGAACTTAGCTTCCCAGTTTAACTCATTTTTAGCTTTAGCAGGATCGGCATAACATTGGGCTATATCCCCTGGTCGGCGTGCAACGATTTCAAAGGGGATATTTCTGCCAGACACTTTTTCAAAGGCATGTATCATTTCCAATACAGAATATCCTGTACCTGTTCCCAGATTGTATACAACTAAGCCACAGTTTTGTTTTAATTTATTAAGGGCTGCTACATGTCCATCCGCTAAATCCAGGACATGGATGTAATCCCGGACTCCCGTGCCGTCCTTGGTCTCATAGTCTCCACCAAATACTTGCAGCTTCTTTAGTTTACCCACTGCGACCTGGGTAATATACGGTACAAGATTATTTGGAATGCCCTTTGGGTCTTCTCCAATCAAACCGCTTTCATGGGCTCCAATGGGATTAAAATATCTAAGGATCGCAATGTTCATGTCCGGAGCGGCATGATGTACATCCCTTAATATCTGCTCAATCATAAGCTTTGTCTGCCCATAGGGATTCGTAGCAGAAAGGGGAAAATCCTCCCTGATAGGAACTGACTTTGGCAATCCATACACAGTTGCAGAAGAGCTGAATACAAAGTTCTTAACGCCGTACTTTTGCATCGTCTCTAATACAACAATGGCAGACTGTATGTTATTATCATAGTATCTAAGGGGAATTGCTACCGATTCACCTACCGCTTTATAAGCTGCAAAGTGAATCACGGCATCTATTTGCTCATTTTGAAAAATCTCCTCTACTTCAGCTCGATTGCACATATCGGCATGATAAAATTTTAATTTTCTTCCTACGATTTTTTCAACCCGCTTGATGGCTTCTGTTTTACTATTATAAAGGTTATCAGCTATTACAATATCAAACCCGTTTTCAATCAAGCGAATACACGTATGACTTCCTATATATCCTGCTCCTCCGGTTACTAATACTCTCATGACGCCCGTCTCCTTATAATATTCCGTTTTTCTTAAAGTACTCCTTAAGCTCATCGCTGCCGCAAAATTGGTGGGCAACTATTCCTGCTTCCTGTGCTCCTTTTACGTTCTCTGCCAAGTCGTCGATAAATACACACTCACTGCCTATTAAATCAAATCTTTCCAGGAATCTCTCAAAGATTTCTTTTTGAGGTTTTAATAAACGCTCCTTGGCAGAAATAAAAAAGCCATCAAAAAGTTTAAACATCTCTACCTGGGGCTGATACTGATAAAACCTCAAACTCGTATTAGAAAGAAGATAGAGCTTGTAACCTTTTTCCTTTAGTAATGCTACCAACTCCGGCATGCCTTCTATCGGAGTTAAATCTGTATGCCAGTTGTCCATGGTTTTTTGTACATATTCAGCATATTGCGGAATTCTGGCTTGTACCCTTTTTACCGCTTCCTCCTCAGTAATGGCTCCTGCATCCAGCATAATCCATTCTTCACTAAATAAAAATTCTTTTAATAACGCTTCTCCGATAGCCTCATCGGTTGTGATAGTTTTTACATATTCTTTAGGCCTATACGATAACAGTACATTTCCCATGTCAAACACAATATTCTTAATCATTTATTCATCCTCCGTCCTAATGATGCCTATTATTAGTTCAACTTGGATTCGGCAAGTAATGCCGAAAGGCATTGAAATTAAAGGATTTTTTGTTCAAAAAAATTAAAAGAAATCATCCCTTTTAAGTGTTAAAATATAATTACAAAAAAACAAAACACAAAAGGGT
>JAAYPH010000177.1 GCA_012519955.1 Candidatus Epulonipiscium sp. | reverse complement strand
TTAATAATTATACAAACAAAAAGCCGAGGAAAACCCTCGACTTCTGAACTTTCTTCGCATTAACTTTTATAATCCTAATAGATTATCTATCTTTGGTCTGTCAAAACCAATAACGATATTTCCATCGATATCGATCACAGGTACTCCCATTTGACCGGACTTTTTAACCATTTCAGATGCTGCTGCTTGATCCACTGCAACATTGATATCTGTATATTCAAAGTTATTTTTCTTTAAGTAATCCTTTACCATATAGCAATAGGGACAGGTTGGCGTAGAGTATACCGTAATATTGTTCATACAAAGACCTCCTAAAATTATTATATCGTATTATTATAATATAATTATATTCCGATATAACAATACATCAAGTCTCTATTTCCTTCGTTATTCGGTAAATTTTTAAAATAACTCTCGTAACCTTGTAATTGCTTGCTTTATCTTAAGCTTTGAGTATTTTCATAAAATTATATGCTTATCTTTTTTTATTAGCTGGTTCAACATTAATGGGTTTACCTTTGATTTGAGCATTGTTCATAATCTTTAAGACATCCTTTGCGTATTCCTTTGGAACTTCAACAAAGGTATATTTATCATAAACATCTATGGTTCCTATCAGTTTTCCAGATAGTCCTGTTTCTCCAGCGATTGCTCCTACGATATCTCTCGCTCTTACATTTTGTTTTCTTCCAATATTCATAAATAGACGTACCATTCCTGGTTCGGAACCGGTATCTTCAAAATCAATATCAACCTCTTCTTCATTTTCTTTTCTCATAGTCATTTTAAGAAGGGCAGCCGCTAAATCAATAGCGGTATAATCTTCTTCCAACAGACGCTCAGCAATTCTAATCTGTTTAGTTAAATCCTCATTTTCAATGATGTTCTTGATGTTTTCCATCAGAATTTCCATCTTTGCTTCTTCTACATCGTTTATGCTGGGCACTTGCTGATGCAAAATTTTAGTCTTGGTATATCTTTGGATATCTTTTAATTTATATATTTCTTTTCCTACTACAAAAGTAAACGCTTTACCTGAGCGGCCGGCTCTTCCTGTACGACCAATACGGTGTACATAATATTCTTCATCTTGCGGAACATCGTAGTTAAAAACAATCTCTACATCATCTACGTCGATTCCTCTTGCTGCTACATCTGTAGCTATGAGGATCTCAATATTACCGTTTCTGAAACTGCTCATTACACGGTCTCTTAAGGATTGCTTCATATCTCCATGAAGGCCGTCTGCAAAATATCCTCTGCCTTGAAGGTCGCTTACAAGCTCATCCACTTTCTTTTTGGTATTGCAAAAGATTAAGGCAAGCTTAGGATTATACATATCGATTAGTCTCGTAAGAATTTCGAACTTGTTCTTTTCTTTAACCTCGAAGTAATACTGTTCAATACTTGGAACCGTTAACTCTTTATGAACCACTTTAACAACTTCCGGATTGTTTTGATGGGTTTTGGCAATTTCTAAAATAGCCTTTGGCATCGTTGCAGAGAATAAAACCGTCTGACGGGTCTTAGGAGTATCCTCCAATATCGTTTCAATATCTTCTCTGAATCCCATGTTTAGCATTTCATCGGCTTCATCCAAAACAACCATTTTAACTTTATCCAGTCTTAAAGTTTTTCGGCGCATATGATCCATTACTCGCCCCGGTGTACCGATGACAACTTGTACACCTTTTTTTAACGAGCGTATTTGTCTTTCAATGGGTTGGCCCCCATAAATCGGAAGCAATTTTATCCCTTGAAGGTACTTTCCTAATTTTCTTATTTCCTCTGCTACCTGAATGGCGAGTTCCCTGGTCGGGCATAAAACCAATGCCTGTAAACTACTATCCTGGGCATCGACCATTTCCAAAATAGGTATGCCAAAGGATGCTGTTTTCCCTGTACCTGTCTGAGCTTGCCCTATCACGTCTTTTCCTTCTAAGATATAGGGAATTGCCTGAGCTTGGATAGGTGTGGTTTCTTCAAACCCCATATCTCGAATCGCTCTATTTAACTCCTCTGATATATTTAATTCTTCAAATCTTACAGTTTCCATACAATTTCTCTCCTATTATTCGTTTATCCACAGTATTTCCAAAGAAACGCAATTTTAATTAAACACATACTGATTCAGCTTTATCTTTCGTGTGTACGTACTTCTTCTATTCCATCTTCAGTAATTTTTATTTTTCCTTCTTTAAATAATTTACCTATGGCTCTTTTAAATGCTCGTTTGCTCATGTTAAATTCCTTTTTAATAAGCTCTGGATCACTATTATCGTTGTAAGGGAGTTTGCCTCCTTTAAGCAATAGTTTTCCCAAAATCAGCTTTGAATCTTCATCCATTTGTATGTAAGATTTTTCTCTTATGCTGATATCCAGTTTCCCGTCTTCTTTTACCTTTACAACTCTGCCTTCGATTTTGTCTCCCTTTTTATACGCACCATATAGTTCATTTTGAGGAATCAGTCCATGATACTTATTATCCACAGCTACCAATGCTCCAAGGTCTTCTACGATTTTATAAATTGTACCTTGGACCCTGTCGTCGACTTTATAGGGGGAATCACTGCTTAAAAGTTTTGAAATGTCCATGGTTGCACATAGTCTTTTGCTTTTGTCAACGTATAAGCCAACTAAATATTTTTTTCCTTTGCGTACAGGGGAGGTCTGCTCCTTAAAGGGAAGAAATAAGTCCTTCTCCAGTCCCCAGTCTAAGAAGGCTCCTATTTTACTTACTTCTGCCACTTGTAATGATGCCAGTTCTCCCAGGGTTAATTTCGGAGTTTTGGTTGTAGCAATGATACGATCTTCTGAATCTCTATATATAAAGACATCTATTTCGTCTCCAATGTTCTTATCTTCAGGTATCTGCTTTTTAGGCAGCAAAACATCATCATCACTTTTTCCGTCCTTCTCATTTAAATAAGCACCAACGGAAGTCATCCGTTTAATGGTTAACCTTTGAATCTTTCCTAATTCAATCATATTGTATCTCCTTGATCACATATTTCTTATTGCTTTTCTTTTGGACTATTCTATCCTATCACAATAAGTTATATTCTACAAACAAATACTGCATATTTATCAAATTATAATTCCTATTCCAAAAATTAAAGCAATAGGGATATTCATTAATACAAAATTTTGTACCGCCGTAACGAAGGTATCCTTTTTAGTTTGCTTGTTCATAAATACCTTAATATTTTTATAAACAGGAATAATCGTTAATAAGATCAAAAATGAAAATACAGGACTGATCTTTAATAAAATCAAGAGCATGATATCCACATAGGCAATATAGTATAATGCCCTAAAAAGATTTAATGCCTTGTCTCTTCCTATATAAATGGGAAGGGTATATCTCTTATTTTCTATATCATCTTCCACATCACATATATTATTTGCCAACATAATATTTGCAATTCCTACAACGGCAGGCAAAGAAACAAGAAAAATTAGGATTAACTCTTTCACATTTATTTTTATTAATAATGAAGATTGTTCATATAAAATATTCACTAAATCTGTATTGTATACGTGAATGTAGGTAGAAATAAATATAATGATAAATCCCATGAAAAATCCGGAAAATATTTCTCCTAAAGGCATTCTTGATATGGGGACAGGTCCAAAAGTATAGAGTATGCCGACTAAAAAAGAAACCATTCCAAGCAAAAGTACAACGATATTCGTATTTAAATACAACATAAAGCCTGCAGCAGTTGCTGTTAATAAAAGAGCAAATATTGTCATGACTACATCTGATTCTTTCAGCTTGTCCCTTACAATGGCATTATGAGATTCATATCCATATCCATAGGTCTTATTTGCTTTTTTATAATCTAAATAGTTATTGATTGCAGTTGTAACCATATCAAAGGAGATCAGAGATATAAACATCAAAAAAAAGTTTTTCACATTAAATTGATTGAACCGATAAACTGCGTAGGCAGTTCCTAGTGCAAACGGAATGACACTTGCCACTTTGGTTTGAATTTCTACTAATTTTAGAAAACTACTCACTCTCATTTTCATTTCCTCCTATTGTTAAATTTGTTTGACAGCTATTTACTTTTAACTAAGTTATTTTACTATAACCGTCTCTACTATTCAATTGCTTTATCCATTTATCATAATCGGAGAAAAAGATAATCGATATTATTTTCAATTGATAATTGATATAATCTTCGAAAAACTGTATACAAAACGATCACTTTTTTAATATAATGATTATTATAATTTCAATTGATAATAAACCAGTAGGCGATATGTCATTATACAACCGGGCGGATGGGCAGTAGTTTCGACTACAGGACAATGATTTGGGAGGAATAGGTATATGAATGAGTCAAAAAAAATTAAGATGGTACTTTGGACAGTCCTATTCGCCAACATTGCTGCAGCACTCATTAAAATCGCAGTGGGACAAATGATTAAAAGTGCCAGTATGACTGCTGATGGTTTTCATTCTTTTACTGACGGAACGTCTAACATTGTAGGCTTAATAGGAATTCATTTGGCCGCAAAACCGAGAGATGAAGATCATCCTTATGGACATAAAAAATTTGAAAACCTGGCAGGTCTTTTCATATCCGGGATGCTCGGCGTTATAAGTGTTAAAATAGTCATGGAGGCATTTTTAAGATTTAAAACTGCAGTCACGCCTTCTATCTCGGTCGAAAGTTTAATCCTGCTTGTCTTTAGTCTTTACATTGATTATTAACATTTTTGTAGCTGTATATGAATATAAACAGGGCAAATCTCTAAAGAGTACTATCTTAATTTCCGATTCCATGCATACGAGAAGTGATATATTTATTTCCATAGGGGTATTGCTTACACTCATATGTATTCATCTGGGCGTTCCTTCCATCATTGATCCTGTTGTATCGATCATTGTCTCGGGTTTTATCATGCATGCAGCATATGAAATCTTTCAAACAACCTGCGGCCCCCTACTGGATCAAGCGATCATTGATCCCAATGAAGTAAAGAATATCGTTCTTAGCTTCGATGAAGTTAAGGATGTTCATGAAATCAGAAGCCGCGGCAGAGAAGACGATATGTATATTGATCTTCATATATGTATAGATCCTAACACGAGCTTTTTAAAATCTCATGAGCTGACAGACGCTATCGAGAAAAAGCTAAAACATAAAATCAATGAAAATATGGAAGTAATCATTCGGACTGAACCATTTAACAATTTTCTTTGAAAAACTCCAAAAAATATAGGAAATAAATTTGATATTTTTGGTTTTATTATTCATAATAATACTATCACTTTTTATACTGATCTAGGAGGAATTTATATGGAGGGAAAAACTCCCAGTGAGTCCATCGTTGAAATGACCGAAATGATACTTCCTAATGATACAAATGTTCTCGGCAATTTACTCGGAGGAAGAATGATGCACTGGATTGATATTGCCGGTGCTATGGCTGCTACAAGACATTCCCATAAAACCGTTGCTACTGCCTGTGTAGACAGTTTGGATTTCAGACGCCCTATTCGAGTAGGCGAATTAATTACCCTTAAGGCAAAATTAACTTGGGTGGGCAGAACCTCTATGGAAGTAAAAGTAAAGGTTTTTGTGGAAAATTTAAAAACCGGTGAATTAACATTAACCAACAAAGCCTACTTAACCTTTGTGGCTTTAGATGAAGAAGGTAAACCTACTCCGGTTCCGCCGCTCCTTCCCGAAACAGATGAAGAAAAAAAGGATTATGAAGAGGGAGAAGCAAGGCGAAATGCAAGATTAAACAAAAAAAGGGCGAGATTATAGTATCTCGTCCTTAAAATATTTCCAATCCTACTGGACAGTGATCCGAACCTAAGACATCAGCATAAATCATTGCATCTTTTAATTCATCCTTTAAACTCTCTGAAACACAAAAATAGTCAATACGCCACCCTGCATTGTTGGCTCTTGCATTAAACATATAAGACCACCAGGTATAAGCGTCCGTCTTATCAGGATAAAAATACCTGAAGGTATCTATAAAACCATTATTAACGACTTGGTCAAACTTACTTCTTTCCTGGTCTGTAAATCCTGCATTATTCCTGTTGGGCTTTGGATTTTTTAGATCTATTTCTTTATGGGCTACATTAAGATCCCCACAAAAAATAACAGGCTTTGTCTCTTCTAATTTTTTTAAATACCCAAGAAATGCATCTTCCCATTCCATACGATAATCCAGTCTTGCCAATCCTCTCTGAGAATTGGGGGTATAAACGGTCACTACAAAATATTTATCGAATTCTAAGGTGATCACTCTTCCCTCTTTATCATGCTCTTCATAGCCTATTCCATAGGAAACATTAAGCGGTTGTATTTTTGTAAAAATAGCCGTACCAGAATAGCCTTTTTTTTCTGCATAATTCCAATACTGATAATACCCCTCAAATTCTAAATCAATTTGACCTTCCTGCAGCTTTGTTTCCTGGATACAAAAAATATCTGCATTGACTTCATTAAAAAAATCCATAAATCCTTTTTTCATACATGCCCGAAGACCATTGACATTCCATGATATTAACTTCATAAGTATTCTCCTATCTATATCAAAAGTTTTATTTGCATTCATTAGCTTCTTTATGGTTTTTACTATTTATATTATACATATAAAGACTTAATATGCCAAATTTCAACTTCAAATAAATTAAAAATAATACTGGAAGATGGGATAAAATTTAATAAATAATTTTGTTAAATTCTTAAATAATAAATAAGAAGACTATTTTAAATGGAGGCTTAAAGATGGAAAAAGAAAAAGGATTTGCAAATTTCACCCCTGACCAAGCTGAGGAATTTATGAAACAAGAAAAGAAAAACAAACCTCAAGATCCTTACGCCGGAGAACAAAGGCACAAACAAAAACAGAAAGCTATGAATAAAAAACACTGATTATAAATAAACCCATAGATTTATGCTATGGGTTTATCATTTTAAAAATTTCATGGGGTGATTCTATTACCCCTTCCGGATTAAGTTTAATAAGTTCTTCTCTGCTTCTAAATCCCCAAAGAACCAGTACCGACTTCATACCTGCATTAACAGCTGTCTTATAATCTACTTCACTGTCGCCGACATAAACGCATTCACCAGCTTTAAAGCCACCCTGTGCTGCTATAGCTAAAGCTGCTTCAGGATTTGGCTTTTTAGGGTAGCCCCCTTCATCGCCAATGACTTTAATAAAGTTCCACTTGCTTAATAGTTCTTTCACAATGTATTCGGTTATTCTCTGATCTTTATTTGTATTAATCGCAAGGGTGTAGCCCTCTTTTGTCAACTGATCTAAAAGAGAGTCTATTCCCGGATACAAAGCTATCCCTCTGGAATAATATTGGCTATATACGTCTAGCATTTCTTTATAGCATAGGTCAATCGTTTCTTCGTCTCTATGATCCTCTGGAAGAGTCCTTTTGGCAAGATTTTTAAGACCGTTTCCAACAAAACCTCTATAGGCTTCTATCGAATGGGTAGGAAACCCATGGTTTTCTAATACTTTATTCATAGAAAACCCGATGCCTTCTATGGTGTCTACCAAAGTTCCGTCTAAATCAAAGATAATCAATTTAGTTTTCATAGTATGACTAGCTCCTTTAAAACAGTGCCTCTCTATTGATCTTCATCTTAAAACTATAACATAGTTTAAGGGTGGTTACAAATTATTCTGTAGCTGCATCCTTATAGATAAACTGATTCGTCTTTTTTACATAAACATAGCCGACAGCGCCAAGTGTATCACGAATGATTTCTTCCGACACTTCATATCTGTCACATAATTGTTCCAAATCCTTACACTCATCTCTTAGTTTCATATTGACCCAGCTTAGCAAAATAAAAGGGTCTCCTAAAGGTATATACCTGCTGTTCATCATCTCGTCTCCTCTGCAACTATCATTTTTAGTCTAATTGTATGTTATAAACTTTCCATTGACAACATCATAAAGTCCATTGGTTGTTATACGTATTTCAGGAATGACCGGTAAAGCTATAAAAGATAGAGTAATAAATGGATCCATATTCTCGGGCACTCCCATCCTATGGGCATGCTGAATCATCGTCTTTAGCCTGGAATGCACTTCGCTAAATTCCAAATCACTAATCAGCCCCATGATCGGTAAAGGAAGGGTTTCAAGCACTTTGCCATTTTCAACGATTGTGTAGCCACCCTGAGTGCTAACCAGTTCCTCAACTGCTAATAATATATCATGATCGTTATCGCCAATAACAATAATATTATGAGAATCATGGGAAACACTGGAGGCTATTGCTCCATTGCTTATTCCAAATCCGCTCACCACTGCAAGGCCTATTTTCCCCGTTAATTTATGCCGCTCAATAACAGCTGCCTTATTATATATTTTGTTAGGAACAAAATACCCGTCTTGACTAGGAACCTCGACCTTTATATGTTTTGTAATGATTTGCTGATCAATCATTTGAAGAACTGAAACAGGATCTTGTGATGCTTTTATCATCAACATTTCTTTAGTTACTTCTTTGACTTTGACAGTATTTTTAATATGATCCTTAGGCTTTGGAATCACTATAGGTGTATTGTTGTCGATTAATTTGCCCTTATGATAAACCGATTCTATTACTACATTGTCTAAATCATTGAGGACCACTAAATCTGCCTGGTATCCGGGAGCAATGGCTCCTAAATGTTTTAACCCATAGCATCTTGCCGCATTGATTGTTGCCATTTTTATTGCTTTTAAAGGACTTAATCCTAATGCTATGGCTTTCTTTACATTATAACTGATGTGTCCTTCTTCTCTGATTTCTTCAATATGTTTATCATCCGTACAGAAAGAAAATCGGGAAACTTCAATATTATTTTCTATAATTCCCTTTACAATAGCCTCAAGATTTTTGGCAGCCGATCCCTCTCTAATTAATACCTGCATTCCGTTTCTGGATTCTTTTAAGGCATACTCAAAGTCGCAGCATTCATGGTCCGTTGCTATCCCTGCCAGAGCATAAGATGCCAGCTGTTCGTTGCTTAAGAAAGGTGCATGGCCATCAATGACTTTATCTCTGAATAAATCCAGTTTTTCAAACATAGACTGTTCAGCACTCACTACAGAATTATAATCCATCACTTCGCCCAATCCCAATATTCTTGGGTGATGAATATATTTTTTCATATCCTCTGCTGTAAAAGTGCACCCATTGTCTTCCATTGGAGTTGCCGGTACACAGGAAGGCATCATAACATACACATTCGCCGGAACCTCATTCGTCTGTTCTAAAATATATTCAATTCCGTCACAGCCGCTTACATTAACGGATTCGTGGGGATCAACGATAAAAGTAGTCGTTCCCCATAAAACAGCATTATGGATTAACACTGCTGGCGGGACCAAAGTGGATTCTAAATGGAGATGGGAATCAATAAACCCGGGACACACATATTTTCCTTCTAAATCAATTTCAACTTTTCCTTTATACTTCCCCAGTCCTACTATTAAACCGTTATAAATAGCTATATCCGTTTTATAAATTTCTTCAGTAAAAACATTAATGATATTTGCATTTTTTAGAACCAAGTCTGAATCAATAAGACCTAAGGCTGCCCGAGAAGCTTTTTCATATTCTTGATAATTCATATAATCCTCCTTATATGTATAATGCTTATAACAAAAGTCTCTGATTACCTTGATGATAATAGAGACCTGGTATTTGGTATTTAAGCCCATTAATTTTTCTAACTTATAAAATAGTTTTAACAATTCTATTTATAAATAATGTATTATACCATATTCTATTTTAGCAGCAAAGATTTTTTTAATTTTTATTGTTCATAAAAAATACAATACGCGCCAGTGTGCATTCTGCTCGGAAAGCTTTTATCGCATAGGAAATTATGAGGAATTACTTATGCAATAAAAAAAGACCCGGTTTCCCGAGTCTCTCACATATATAAC
Source organism: Candidatus Epulonipiscium sp. (assembly GCA_012519955.1). GTDB lineage: Bacteria > Bacillota > Clostridia > Lachnospirales > Defluviitaleaceae > Defluviitalea > Defluviitalea saccharophila. The sequence continues at coordinate 6,247 of JAAYPH010000177.1, read as the reverse complement.
CATTATATTATTCATCATAATATTTATCATAATCATCCAGAAAATGATGTTTGACTTTATCTTTTGTATATCCAATAACCGTATTTAAATTCACATTATGAACACTTCTAAAAATATTCATTTCAATGTTTGAATTGGTCTGTCTAAATTTCTTTATTAATGCTTTCATTTCCTGACGTTTAGAACCTCCACCGCTATCCCCAAGCAGACAATTTTCTGTTAGCCTGCAGGCACATTGGATAAACTTCAGGTCATGATGTCTTTTCCATGCAAGAATATCCGCTTCTTTAACTAAATACAGTGGTCTTATAAGTTCCATACCTTTAAAATTTGTGCTGTGCAATTTGGGCATCATGGTTTGAATTTGACCGCCATAAAGCATGCTCATTAAAATCGTTTCGATCACATCGTCAAAATGATGCCCCAAAGCGATCTTATTGCATCCTAATTCCTGAGCATTTTTGTATAGATAGCCCCTTCGCATTCTTGCACATAAATAACAAGGAGAATCCGCAACCCCTGCCACAATATCATAAATATCTGTATTAAATATTTTTATAGGAATATTTAAGTATTCGGCATTATCAATGATAATCTGCCTGTTCATGGGGTTATATCCCGGGTCCATCACTAAAAATTCCAAATCAAATTTTACCTTCCCATGTCTTTGCAATTCCTGCATGCATTTAGCAAGGAGCATGGAGTCTTTCCCTCCGGAGATGCAGACTGCAATCTTGTCCCCTTCCTGAACGAGCTGATAATCGTTTATCGCTGTAATAAATCTGGACCATATTTGCTTTCTATATTTTTTTATAATACTTCGCTCGATTTCTTTGTATTTTTCCATAGTCCCATCCTTACTTTACTAACTTTTTATAACATTGATCAAAATACTCCAAAAAAGTTTCTATATCTTTTTCCGTAGTGTGATGACTCAAACTAATTCTTAAGGTAGACAGAGCCAATTTTCTATCCTTGGTAATGGCATAAACCGCCCTTGATGGCGTATTTGGCGCGCAGCAAGCGGATTTCGTCGAAACGTAAATATCATAGTCCTCTAATTCGCTTTGAAACGCCATTGTATTAGCCCCTTTAATGCTGATATTTACAATATGGGGAACGGCTTTGTCAGTACTGTTAATCCTTACATTTTTGTATTGCTGCAGTTTTTCCTTTAACGTTTTATTTAATTGCTTTACATAATTATATCTTTCTTCTAGATCAGAAGTCGCTAAGCTAAGGGCTTTCTCTAAAGCAGCTACAAGAGCAAGGGTGGGCGTGCCGCTTCTAAAGGGAGTCGTGCTCACTCCACCGTGAATGAGTGGTTCGATCATGATATTGTCTTTTTTAACCAATACTCCGCACCCATGAAGTCCATAAAATTTATGGGGAGTAAATGTAGCCAAATCAACATTCTCTAATGAAACAGGAATCTTCCCTATGGCTTGTGTAACATCGACATGGAAGAAGCAGTGAGGATAGGAAGCCAGAATTTCTCCTATTTGGTGAATATTCTGCTCAATTCCCAGTTCACTGTCCACATACCCTATTGAAACCAGTATGGTATCATCCCTTAATAATTCTTTTAAATGGTCTAAATCAACGAGACCATTGTCCAAAATATCAACATAATCTATTTCATATCCTGAATTTTGCAATGTTGTCAGAGGGCCTGTAACGGATGAATGCTCCAAATAAGTTGAAATAATATGCTTGCCGTATCTTTTATAGCTGTTCGCAATGCCTTTGATTGCTAAGTTATTGGCTTCCGTAGCCCCAGAGGTATAAATAATTTCACTTTCTTTGACACCAAGGCGATCTGCAATATTTTTAGTACATAAATCCAAATACGCTTTGGCTTCTCTTCCTAATTTATGAGAGGAATTAGGATTACCGATATAAGATTTTGAAACATTATAAAAAGCCTGTAAAGCTTCTTCACAAGCAGGCGTAGTGGCAGCATAATCTAAATAAATCATCTTATTACTCCTCTTATATGACGTATACCTATAAAATTACTATGAATCATCATACGTTTTTATATAATATTTGTCAATACAAAATTATTTCTATATATTATATAATAAGTTTTATTATTTACTTATTGGAAACAGAACTTTTTTACTGGTGACATAATAATTTAAGCGTTATAATAGTGGTTATAATGAATTTGGACAATCTAGAAAGGTTAATGCTATGAAACTGAACTATGAAATTTACTATGGTACTTTCATAAAACGGCCAAATCGATTTATTGCCCATATTAATGTATCAGGGGAAGAAATTATTTGCCATATTCCTAACACCGGCAGATTGAAAGAATTATTATATCCGGGTGTAAAAGTGATGCTTTCCTATCATGATTCTCCCCTTAGAAAAACAAAATATGAACTCAGAATGATTCAAAAGGGAAACAGCTGGATTTCTATTGACTCTCAGCTTCCAAATGCTCTTGCTTACGAAGCCGTCTTAAACGGCGTCATTGAAGAATTAAAAGGATATCCTGTAGTCAAAAGAGAAGTCTCCTATGAAAACAGCCGTTTTGACCTTCAGCTCTTGGGAGAAGATATTTGTTTTGTTGAGGTTAAAGGCGTAACTTTAGAAAAAGATCACTGGAGCTATTTCCCCGATGCCCCCACGGAACGAGGCCGTAAACACATTGATGAAATGATTCATGCCGTTCAAAACGGATATCGCGGAGTAATTCTTTTTGTTGTTCAAATTGAGTATGCAAAAGGCTTTAGTCCAAACGCTCCTATGGATCCAGCCTTTGCACAAAAATTAAAAGAAGCTTCCCAAGCAGGAGTCGAGATTATCGCCTATAAATGCAGCATTACTACTGATGAAGTAAAAATCGTTGAGAAAATTCCAGTTAAAATATAAGCCTTAAGAGTAAGGCTTATACCGTCATAGCTCCAGCTTTAATTTAATCTGATATCAGTTTAATAAATACTTTTCTATTTCTAGGTCCGTCAAACTCACAAAAATATACACTCTGCCAGGTCCCTAATACCAATTTCCCTTCATGTATAATGATAGTCTTTTCCGCACCCATATACGAGGATTTTAAATGGGCATGAGAATTCCCTTCAAAATGCCTATAATCTCCGTGTACAGGAAAAACTTTATCAAGCGTTGCTATGATGTCTCTTACAACATCGGGATCGGCATTTTCATTAATCGTAATACCTGCTGTTGTATGAGGACAATAAACGACTGCAATACCATTTTGAATTTTTGACTTTTCTACCGCTTGCTTAATTAAATATGTAATGTCTACAAATTCTTCATTTTTCTTCGTAGAAACTGGAAATTGAAATAAATTGGTCTCCACATCAATTCCTCCTTAGATCTATATATAGAAAAGTTTATATTGTATTTCAAGCCATGTCAATTTTGATGAAAAATTATCAATTATCGTTACGAAAGGACTAGGTTTTTCATCCGTAAATGTGTATAATTATATTAATATAAATTATATTAAAAAATATGATTTTCAATAAATCTTAGCTTTCTATGCTCAAGAGTTATTATTATCAATAGAGTGATTTTTCAGGGGGGAAATAAATGCTCTCTAAAGATTCAGAGATCTTTAACCGTGTTGACTGGTTTTTAAATGTCTTTAACAATATCTCAGACTTTGTATTTCTTATGAAAGTAAATGGTGACGAGGATTTTCGTTATTTATTTATGAACGAATCGGCAAAAAGCTTTACAGGACTAACGGATGAAGCAATTGGCCGAACCGTCCATGAAATGATGCCAAAAAACGTTGCGGATTTAATCGTTCAACAGTATAAATATGCCATTGAGCAAAAACAATGCATTACTTACGAAGACTACGCAGTCAGCTCATCCAGTGATTCTGACACCACTGAACATCTTGAGTATTTTGAGTCAAAGATTACTCCCCTATTCAGTGAAGCAGGGGACTGTACCCATATTATTGCTGTTGTTAGAGACATCACTGAAAGAAAAATGAAAGAAAAAGCTCTAAAGGAGAGCGAAGAAAAGTATAGATTAATTGCCGATAATATGACGGACTTAGTGAGTATAATAGACGTTAACGGAAAAATAACCTATGCTTCTCCTTCTCATCAGAATATCTTAGGGCATGCACCGGAAAATTATGTTGGAGAATGCATTTTTAATTATATTCATCCCAGCGAAATTGAAGAAGTTAGAAATCAATTTCAAGATATGCATATAGCACAAAAAACCACAACATTGGAATTTCGGCATATCCATTCTGATCACTCCTGGCTGTGGCTAGAAGGAAAAATATCTCTTGTTCTGGACGATGATGGGAATGCCAAACATTTTCTCCTGGTTGCAAGAGAAGTCATGGAAAGAAAACTATTTGAAGAAAAACTGAGATATTTAGCATTTCATGACACCTTGACCGATTTACCCAATCGAAGACTCTTTAAAACAAAATTAGTACAGTGGATCAATGAAGCCAATAAGTTTGGTCAAATGATTGCGGTAATGTATCTTGACATTGATAGATTTAAACAAGTAAATGATACTTTAGGACATGATATTGGCGATAAGCTATTATGTCAATTTTCTCAAAGGATAAAAGCCTGCCTAAGAAAATCCGATATATTGGCCCGCTTAGGAGGCGACGAATTTTGTATCTTATTAATGATCAATCAAAAAAATGATGCCATAAACATTGCAAAGAGAATTATTAACGATATTCAAGCCAAATGGAAAATTGAATCCTATGAATTTATTACTACTTCAAGTATAGGCATAGCCTTTTACGAAGAGGGCTTAGATGACGAAACTCTCCTTAAGCGGGCAGATATAGCATTATACCATGCTAAAGAAAGCGGAAGAAATACCTTTCAAGTATATTCATAAAATACAAGAAGCCGGATAACTGTTCTACAATTTCCGGCTTTGTTTTTTCTATATGATTTTTATTATTAATCCCCTTCATTATATCTTAACAAAATTGCACGAATCTTGTCCTTATTCTCAATGACGTGATCAATGAGGGTGGGATCAAATTGAATACCTTTTTGCTGTTCAAGATAATCCATCGCATCTTCAAAACTCCAGGGTTCTTTATAGGGTCGTTTATGAGTAAGGGCATCGAAAACATCTGCAATGGCCACAATTCTGGCTTCAATAGGAATCTCTTCACCTTTTAAGCCGTCCGGATATCCTTGACCATTCCATTTTTCATGATGATGTCTTGAAATATTATATGCGATTGCTCGTAATTCCTGATCCAGCACACTAAAAAGTTCAAAATTAATCTCCGTATGCTTTTTAATGATTTCGAATTCTTCGGGGGTAAGTTTTCCCTTCTTATTTAAAATACTATCAGATACTGCAATTTTGCCTATATCATGAAGAGAAGTTGACAATTCAATGCTTTTTATCATTTCATCAGGCAGCTTCGCCCATTTCGCAATTTCTGCCGCTATTTTAGAAACTCTTTTTGTATGTTTACTCGTGTTTAAATCTCTTTTTTCTACTATTTCACCCAGGGCAAAAATAAGATTTTTCTGATTCATCATATGAATATTATTCGCTACCAAATTATCCAATGCGGTCAAAACATTGGTTAAGAATACATTTACGAGATCAAAATTAAAATCTGCATTATTATAATGAATATAGAAATAGTTTCTATTATTCATAATTCCTTTATGATAAGCAAGCAAATACTCATCAGTGAATTTGACAAAGTCCTCTTCATGATGACGATTTATTAGCTCTAATACCTCAGAATCGATATCTGAGATCGTATTGACTTCTTTACCGATATATTTTTCATATTCTCCTGTAGCAGCAAAAACGATTAAACGATTGCCTTTATCTGCAATCACAAATCCATTTTTTTCTTTAGGGTAATCTTCATTAATCAGCATGGAATGGGTTGTATTGGTGATTAAAGTATTGAACTGCACAAGAATACCATTAAGAAAGTCCTGAAGGGATCGATATTTAAATAAACTTTTTGAAGCATTAAGAACCATTTCAAGACCGACTTTTTGATTCTTTATAGCAAGGATATTCCTATAATTTCTTATAGCAGAAAAAATCGTGGTATAAAGCTTTTCAACGGTTAATTCCGTTTTCGTTTTATAATCATTGATTTCATAATTCCTAATGATTTCTTCTTCCGGTGCTACCCCTGGCTGACCTGTCCTTAGAATAATCTGAATATCATAATTTTTGAGTTCATCTCGAATAAAGCTTACTACTTCAATGCCTGATCGTTCTGTTT
>JAAYPH010000176.1 GCA_012519955.1 Candidatus Epulonipiscium sp. | reverse complement strand
CTGTCGAATAATGTAGAATCCTTTAAGCACATTATACCACTTTAGGAGGAAAAAGAGCAAAACAATTTTACCCAACCCTCTGGATAGTTTTCTATTTAAATAACTTGTCCTTATAAGCCTTAACAAAATATCTTTTGTCTCTAACAATTTATATCTCTATTTCCTCAATCGCTTTATCCAAAAAAATTTCTCCGTCTAAGTGCTCTAGTTCATGGCAAAAGCATTTGGCCATTTTATCTTCGCCTGTCACTATAATTTCTTCACCATTTTCATTCAAAGCTCTAACTGTCACTTTTTGAGGACGAATGGTTTTTACAAAACGATTGGGAAAACTAAGACATCCTTCTATACATTCTTGGACACCGCTAGATTCTATGATTTGTGGATTGATTAGTTTAAGCGTATATCCACAATAATCAATTACTACCAATCGTTTTAGAATTCCTATTTGGTTGGCTGCCAATGCAGCACCGTTTTCAGTATGATGAAGTGTATCCATCATATCCTCAAGAATTTGCCTGATCTTGTCATCAATCTGAGTTACTTCTTTACATCTTTTACGCAAAATGCTGTCATTGTTATATCGCAAGTTTCTTATTGCCATTTGTATTCCTCCTTCTGCTGCTGTCTGCACGGGATTTTCTTGGACTTTCTTCAAATAAAAATACTTCTTCAATAGTACATCCAAACACTTGTGATATGTCGTAAGCAAGCCAAATAGAGGGTTCAAACTTTTCTGTTTCAATGGCGTTAATTGCCTGTCTGGAAACACCCACTATCTCTCCCAGCTGCTCTTGGGTTAAACCTTTCTGCTCTCTTAATTTTCTAAGTCGATTTTTCATTAAAAACTCCTTCCTGTAAGGTTGACTTTACTCACAGTATACTCGCCATGTTTTGTAATGTCAACCTTACAAAAATAATTTATGTCTTTATACGTATGAGGACTCACGACGCCCCTGCCCTTGATCGCTGAGAAGATATTTTTTATCTTTTCTATTGACAATTACATCGAATCTCGATATAATTTTTATATCGAATCTCGATGTATCGAATTGATATATATAAGGAGGACGTATGAACGACAAAATTAGAAGAATATATATACCTATGACAGAAACAGGTTTTTATATCCTGTTTTGCCTTCGAAAGCCACAACATGGCTATGGAATTAGCCAACAGGTAAAACAAATGACCAATGGTGAGGTCACTATTAGTCCAGGAACAATGTACGGAACACTATCAAAAATGGAAAAAGACGGCTTGATTGAATTCTTTTGCGAAGAGAACAAGCGAAAACTTTATAAAATAACCTCACTCGGACAAGAAATACTCAATATTGAAATAAGTCGAATTGAACGTTTATATAAAAACAGTCGGGAGGAGATATAACATGGGTGAAACCAAATTAAAAATTCGTTTTTATACAATTGCCGACTTTAAGGAAGAAGAAATATGGCTAAGAGAAGAACATAAGAAAGGCTGGAAGCTGACTAAAATGGTTCCTCCCTATTTCTATCATTTTGAAAAATGCCCACCGGAAGATGTGATCTATAGACTTGATTTTAGAAACAACAAGGAAAATGAAGATTATATGCAAATGGTTCAGGATTACGGCTGGGAGTATCTCGGCCACTGTGTGGGCTGGCTGTATTTCAGAAAATCTACTTCCAGCATAACAAATGAGAATGACGGAGAGATTTTTTCTGACAACACTTCTCGTGCAAACATGATCTCACATATAATGAAAACACGTATGCTTCCACTTCTTATAATATTCCTGAGCTGTGTAATTCCTAATGCATTAAAGATGTTTGATAGCGCTGTCAGTGCTGTATTTACTGTTTTCTGGTCACTAATGCTTGTTCTTTATATTTACCTTCTGGTACACTGCAGTCTTAAGCTCAGAGCACTGAAAAAAGACTTAGAATAGACACCCCGAACAAAACCAAAATATTTACCAGGAATGAATTGTCATTACACAAATATCTATGTCTAGCAAATATATTTTCAAAAAATATATTGATACAGCAAAACGCCGCCAATTAAGAATTTTTCCTTTCTTAACTGGCGGCATTTTTACAACACACCAATAATATGGCAAAAGCGATCCTTAATTTTTCCTAAGGGCCTGTTTTACAACATTCAGAGGATCTTTTACAAGCAATATTAATACCCATATAACTAACGCCAAGGTTATTACGGATACACCAAGAAAAGTATCATTGAGCATATCTTCAGCCGCAGGGGTAAAATATTCTGCCCTCAACTTTGTATATTCAAAAATAGCATCTACCAGCCACATCATAGAAGCACCCCAGAACATATAGCATAAGGTACCAACCTTTAACTGACGTGCTTTTTCATTGCAGTACCAAATCACTGTTGTGATCACAGCAGCTAGTATAGTTAATAACAGCGTCATTAATTAGCCCCTTTCATTTCCACAGCGCTTATCAAAGATTCTTTCCTATTCTCAATGCGTGTGGTTACATAAGTTGCAATACCCCATGAAGCTGTTACAAGGACCGCCATCGAGACACCCACTGTAGATATTTCATGCAGCATTTCTGCCATATCAGCTGGATTGTTTACAGCTGTAAGGAATGGGAAGAACGGTTGAATTTCTCCATGCCATAAATGCTCAAATGCAAGAAGTCCCGCGCCTCCCCAAAGCAAATAATTTAGTCTCCTCAGTTTGTTCGAAAAACGTTCCTTGTCAAATGAGGAAACACGGATACCTTGTTCAAGTTTTTCTGCATCCTGTTTCTTTTCCTTATTTTCAATGACTTTTGTCACGATGGTCGTCACTACAGCTTCTGCGACCGGTACAATAAAACATGACATAGTAACACCCTCCTTCATTGCATAAAAAGATATGTAGCTTAATTTAAAGTATACCTATCTTAATACTAGGTTTAATAGGTATTAAAAAAGGAGGCTTTCGCCATCCTTATTTGCTTAATAATTATCAAGATTATATTATATTTTAGATATATTGTCAATTATTTGGAAACATTTTTACTAAATGATCTCTCATATAACTTTTTGATTCCTCTACGTTATTAGATATGAGCGCAAACTATACTACTTTCTCTTCATGGTTCTTTTTGCCAGGCTTTTTAGACTATTGTAGCTGCTGATTAATGACATCTTCGCTATCGGCCATTGCCTGAAGGGTCATAGAAAGAAGCTTATCAAGCTCCCATCCTAGCAGCTCTGCACCTCGCTCGATTACTTCTCTTGAACAGCCGGCAGCAAAACCTTTGCTTTTGTATTTCTTCTTAAGAGATTTTAGTTCCATATCCTTTGTACTTTTTGAAGGACGCATAAGAGCTGCCGCCCAAATTAGCCCTGTTAACTCATCTGCAGCAAAGAGGACTTTCTCCATTTCATGCTCAGGGACAACATCAATTGTAGCACCACATCCTACAGTAATTCCATAGCCATGAGAAACAACGCTATGAATTATATCTTCCCCTACACCAGCTTCACGCAGCAATTCTGGTGCTTTAAGACAGTGTTCATCTGGATATAATTCGAAATCGATGTCATGCAATAATCCAACAATTCCCCAATAGTCTGCCTCATCTCCATAGCCTAATTCTTTGGCATACCATTTCATAACAGCCTCAACAGTCAGTGCATGCTGAATATGGAAAAGCTCCTTGTTATATTTTTTTAATAAATCTAATGCCTCTTCTCTTGTAATTTGGTTCATCGTCTAACCTCCTAAATTAAATTAACTTTGGTTCATCAGTAATGTTTCCTTTTTATATGTCTTTCATATATTCATTGATGGATTCACATATTTTTACCGTATAATTTCAACTTTTTTTATATAAGTAATACAGCAGTTATAAATTATTGTCAATAGGAATTTGCTTTATTCATAGAGAGAAAATGCGGACATACAGGCATCAATAATTTATAAACATTGAAGACAAAATAGAAATATGCTACAATCAAACGCATGAAAATTTTATTTCGAAAGGAAGACACAAATGAAGCAAGAACGGCAGTATCCCAAAGTCATGATATCCCCCAAAGCAAAACGCAGTGTCCAGGATGGCCATCCATGGGTATATGGGGAAGAGATTCTTAAAATAGAGGGCGTACCACAAAATGGTGAACTGGTAGATGTGTTTGCCGGAAACTCTTTTATGGGTACAGGCTTTTACAATAGTGCCAGTAAAATTACCGTTCGACTTATTTCACGCAATGCCAACGATGTATTTGATGCTCGCTTTTGGCGCCGCCGTGTGGAATATGCCGTTCGTTACAGAAAAACCGTCATGCCTGGTGCAGATTTTTCTTGTTGTCGCCTGATTCATGGTGAAGCTGATCAGATGCCAGGACTGACAGTGGATCGCTACAACAATATTCTGTCCGTGCAAATTACCAGCCTCGGCATGGAACTTGTCAAGGACATGGTTTACCATGCCCTATGGGATGTACTTACTGAAATGGGCGAAACGATTACCGGTATTTATGAGCGCAATGATATTGGTCTACGTACTAAGGAAGGCCTACCAGAATATAAAGGTTGGTACCAGTCCGATAGTATACCTGTACCGGAATCTGCTGTGACGGAAATATGTGAAAACGGTGTAAAATACCTGGTAGATGTGGAGAACGGACAAAAAACCGGCTTTTTCCTGGATCAGAAGTATAACCGTGCTGCTGTAGCCCGTATTGCCAGAGACAAGCGAGTACTGGACTGCTTTACCCATACCGGCTCCTTCGGTCTCAATGCAGCATTGGGTGGAGCAGAACATGTAACCAGCGTAGATATTTCAGAGTCAGCCATTGACATGGCAAAAGCAAATGCCCTCCGCAATGGCTTGGATGGAAGAATGGATTTTCTGTGCGAGGATGTGTTTGATCTGCTGACAAAGCTGGCTGAGCAAAAATGTCGGGACTATGACTTTATTATACTCGACCCGCCGGCTTTTACCAAATCCCGAAAGACCGTGCAATCCGCTGCCCGCGGATACAAAGAGATTAACTTAAAGGCCATGAAGCTGCTGCCTCGGGGTGGATACCTGGCTACTTGCAGCTGCAGCCACTTTATGACGGATGACTTATTCCGCAAAATGCTTACAAGCGCTGCAAAGGATGCCTCCGTATCCCTGAGACAAATTGAAGCCCGCCAGCAGGCCCCAGACCATCCCATTCTATGGAATGTTCCAGAGACGGATTATCTTAAGTTTTATATCTTCCAAGTCGTATAACCTGCATTAAAGTAAAATAGCATTGGTTAGGTCTTCCTAATCAATGCTATTTTTATATTGGAACTATCTTGGCGTCCCTCTCAAACGATGGAAATAGACATCTGGTTATATAAAATTTAACTGTTCTGATTATTTTAATAGCACCAAGTTAATGGTATCATTTGGAGCATCAAAAGTTAAGGAGGAAGCCCAAATGAGTCAAAAGCAATACAGAAAAATAACTACCATTCGATTAACAGTAACCGGAGTATTAATGGCAATGAATATTGCCCTAAGTTCTTTTGGAATCCCTGTTCCGGGCGGACGTCTGTATTTATGCGATGTTGTAATAAGTCTTGCAGCTATCTTACTAAATCCCTTTGAAGCTTTTGTAGTAGGAGGGGTTGGATCTTTTTTAGGAGACCTTCTCTTTTATCCGGCTCCAATGTTTGTCTCCCTCGTTACCCATGGTCTCCAAGCTGCTGTCATATCTGTATTTTCTCACAAGATACTGAAAAGCAAACCTATCCTTGCATCAGGCATAGGGGTAACCATTGGGGCAGTCATTATGGTAGTTGGCTATACCCTTGGAAAAATCTATGTATACAGTACCTTTGAATACGCCATGGTTAAACTCCCATACGAAATAGCTCAGGGCGCAATTGGGGCTATATTCGGAATGTTATTATGCTGGAAATGTGGGATCTATAAACTGTTTGACACTATGATTAATAGAAAAACTGATCTATTCGCCTGAAAACTAAGAAAAAGTGTCCATTACGAAACTCTCGCGCCGAGCGTTCGGCAAGGCCGACAGAATACAATATGCGCAAGTGTGCATTCTACCCTGAGGGCTTTTTACTGCATAGGAAATTCGGAGGAATTTCCTATGCAGTAAAAAGAAACGCCTTACTTAGAGAAAGTCTCTCCTAGTAAGGCGCTTTTATTTATGGTCATTACTGCTTTGCCAAATTACAGATAATCTCTACACATGCATCTATTCCTAATTTAGAGGTATTAAAGCAGACGTCATAGTAATCTGCTACTCCAAATTCTGTATTGGTATAATAAGTACAATATTTTCTTCTCATTTTATCTATGGCACGGATTTGTTCACTAATCTTGTGCTCAGTTGCATCAGGCATTTTAGCCTTCATACGATTAAGGCGCCAATAAAAATCGGCATGAACAAATACATGGAGTACATGATCGTATTCTTTTAAAATAGCATTGGCATTTCGCCCAACAATAACACAATTGCCTTTTTCTGCGATGGCTTTAATCACCCGTTGTTGAGCATCAAAAAGTTTTTCACTCAGCGGCCTGTTATAAAAATCAAAAAGGCTCTGAGCAAATCCAAATTCCCTCGGCACTCTCTCGTCCCATTTTAACAGACTCTCTACATCTACTTGCGAATCCTTTGCAGCTTTAAGAATCAGCTCTTTATCATAATGGTGATAATTCAAGGCCTGCGCTACCTTGAGACCGATTTCTCCTCCGCCAGCTCCAAATTCACGGCTAATTGTAATAATTTTTTTCATACTCTATCCTCCCTAATAGATTATAAAACCTTATTTAGGAAATCAATTGTTCTGGGTTCCTTGGGATTTACAAAAATTTCTTGAGGTGGTCCCTGTTCTACAATATAGCCACCATCCATAAAGACAACTCGGTCCGCAACTTCTTTTGCAAACCCTATTTCATGGGTTACAACAACCATGGTCATACCGTCTGCCACCAGTTCTTTCATAACAGCTAAAACTTCTCCTACCATTTCAGGGTCCAGCGCTGATGTAGGTTCATCAAAAAGCATAATATCAGGATTCATAGCCAGTGACCTTGCAATCGCTATACGCTGCTTCTGTCCCCCTGAAAGCTGAGCTGGATACGCATCTGCTTTTGAATCCAAACCAACACGTCTTAATAACTGCATGCCTTTTTCTTTAGCTTCTGGCTTGGTCATAATTTTTAACTCTACCGGAGCAAGCATGATATTTTCTAAGACAGTTTTATGGGGGAAAAGATTAAAATGTTGGAACACCATCCCGATATTTTCACGTACTTTATTAATATCTGTATGTTTATCCGTAATATCTTTTCCATCAACAATAATCTTACCGTCTGTAGCAACCTCCAATTGATTAAGGCAGCGAAGGAAGGTAGATTTTCCGCTTCCAGAAGGACCTATTAAAACAACAACTTCTCCTTCAAAAATATCAATGCTGATATCCTTTAAAACTTCTAATTTACCAAAGTTTTTCTTTAAATTTTCCACATGGATTTTAATCTTTTTATCTGCCAAAGTTAATCCTCCTTTCAATCCTCTTAGCAACCTTACTGAGTGTAACAATAACGATCATATACATAATACCAATAATCGCCCAGGTTTCTAAACTCTTAAAAGTATTTCCACTAATGGTTTTTCCCAAATTGGTAAGCTCAGGGAACCCAATAACAGAAAGAATGGAGGTATCTTTTAATGTTATGATAAACTGATTGATAATAGAGGGAACCATTGTGCGAATTGCTTGCGGCAGCACTACCAGGCGCATACTTTTCGCATAACTTAAACCAAGACTTCTGCTGGCTTCCATCTGTCCTTTATCCACACTTTCAATACCTGCACGAATAATCTCAGCCATATAAGCACCGCAGTTCATCGCCAGTGCAATGGTACCCGCTTGAAGGGCAGACAATCTAAAATCCTGTACACCCATCATTTTAACTCCGGCTGGTACACCAAAATAAATAAAGTAAGCCAAAACAATCAAGGGAACCCCTCGTACCCCGTCAACATATGCCGTACCTATAAAATTAAAAAATCTATTTTTCCCAACATTCATCAAAGAAAAGATCAATCCGATTATCATGGCGAAAAACAATGATAATAAAGTAAGCAATAAAGTTTTTCCCAATGCCTGCATCAGCATGGAACCGTACTTTTCAATAATCATAATCATCCGTAATCACCCCTATATTTTATCCCTCAAAATTATTAAGAACTTTTTATTCCATAGGAAATCCGCAGCAATTTCCTATGGAATAAAAAACGTGAGACACCTGCAACAGTTTCTCACGTCCTTTGTCAACTAAATATACGACTATTTTAAATACTTATTAAGAATTTCATCGTATTTTCCGTTTGCTTTAATGTTTGCAAGTCCGGCATTGAACATATCCAGCAATTCTTGGTTAGCTTCATTCATAATAGCGAAACCATAAGGAGCGCCTTCGCTTTCCATTCCTTCAGGAATCATAAGAGGCAAGTTACCTTCTTTAATAGAAACTGCCATAATTGGAGTATCTTCTACACATGCTGCACTGTTTCCAAGAATTACATCCTGATACATTGTAGGTGAATCTTCAAAAACAGTCACTGTAAATCCATATTGATCTTTTAAGCTGTTTGCAAAGTCAGCACCTGCTGTACCATTTTTAACTGCAACATTTTTTCCTTTAAGATCTTCAAAGCTCTTAATGTCACTGCCTTCAGCCACAACAAATGTCTGAGTTGCATTGTAATATCCATCGGAGAAAATCCAGCCAGAATCAATACGTTCTTGCTTGATTGTTGCTCCTGCAATAAGGCCATCTGCCTGACCTGCCTGAACTGCTGCAACTGCTGCATCCCAGCCAAGACTTTGTAATTCATACTTAAAGCCTTGATCTTCTGCAATAGCTGCCAATAAATCAACATCGATACCTACAAATTCATTGTTTTCATTGGTGTATTCAAATGGTTTGAATACCGTGTCTGTCGCGATAATCCATACTTTATCGCTTGATGTGCTGCTGGAATCTTGTGATGTTTCTGCAGTATTGGAGGATTGGTCTGCTGTATTTTGGTTATTTTGAGAACCACATCCTGTGAGTACTGCACTACTGATTAAAAGTGTCGATAAAATTAACGCTAAAATTTTCTTCATAATTATTCTCCTTCTTTTAAAATTTATTAGTATAAAAATCAACCCGTTGTTGACTGGGTATGTCAAAAAGCCTTTTACCTCAATACTATAAGCGATATTATAATATAATCCGATTTACATTGTCAATTTGTATAATTATAATAATTATATATTTTAACGAGTAAAACTATATATATGATCAAGTTGTTCAATTTCTAACCTAATTAACGAGCAAATCCTAATGTTAAGATCACACCAGTAACAATAAGTACAATACTAACAATATACAAAATGATAGATGTAACAGTATCTCCTAAAAGTTTTCTTAATAATCTTGTATTAATGATATTCCAAAATAAACTGTATTTCTTATATGTTATGAACCCAAGAAAAACGCCAATTAAAATCAACAATATGCCACCTATAGTATTTTGATTCATACTAATCCCTCCTCACTAAATAGCTTCCTTCATTGCTTTGGCAAACTTGTTAATGTTATCTCTTAATATATTTGATTGATCAGAGGATATATTGGATACTTTCCTAACGACCATTCTTTCAAGGAAGTTCATTTTATCAAATCTAAATTCTCCTCCAAAATGTTCTTTTGCTACAGCAATTTTAAGCAGTTCAGGAGGAAAATTATTGTTTAATTCACTTTGGATCTCTTCTTCTTTCTGCATACCACAAATAAATAATCCAATTTTTTTTTCTTTAAGTATATCCAGATTCTTTGCGCAGAATCCTGCTACTTCCTTCTGTATTTTACCAATGTATATTGAACCGCCGATAATAACAGTATCATATTTTGAAATATTTATATCTTTTACATTCTTTAAATTGATTAGGTCAGCTTCACCCTTAAGCTCTTCAGAAAGTATTTTGGCACATTGCTCTGTACACCCGTATTTACTTGAATAAACTATTAAAGTATTCATTTACTTCCTCCTTAATGATTATTTATTTAATTAAGTACTTTGATATCATTTATTGGCCAAGCTTTGCTGTGAATCTAATTTTCTGAAGTTTAAGGTGATCATGGTAACAGACAAAAGGAAAGCCATGAAATCTGCTATAGGTCCTGCATAAAGAACACCCGTCAGTCCTAAAAATTGCGGCAAAATAAGAAGCATAGGAATGAGAAAGAACCCTTGCCTAGATAAGGACAGCAAAATCCCCTGTTTCACATTTCCCGTACCAGTAAAGTAATTAATTGTCAATGGCTGTACCCCAAAAACACATACCATGAACATATAAATTCTCATATATTGCTCTGCAAACTGAAAATATAGCTCGTTTCCATTTCCGAAAATTCCGGTAATTTGTCTGGGAAAGCCCTGGAACAAAATAAAAGCTAGAATACTAATAGATATGGCGATGGAAACAGCCTTTTTATAAGTTTCCTTCACTCGGGAATAATTTTTTGCCCCCATATTAAAGCCTAAAATTGGCTGGCAGCCCTGAGCCAACCCAATGGACACAGCAGAGAGAATGCTGTTTAATTTTGCAATAACACCGGATACTGCTAGGGGAATATCACTGCCATAAATGGACATAGCGCCATAGGTTTTCAGGCTATTATTTAAGACAATGTTTACAAGCATCATAATAGTATGATTAATAAAATTAGAGGTTCCAAGTTTTATAATCTGTTTTACATAAAGCCATTTTATACTTGAGTTAATTTCATAATTTCTAACCCTTGAAATCAAAGGATTAGAAAAGGGTATAAAAAATAGTTTACCCCAATCCGATAAATAATTCGTCAAAATAATCCACAGAAAGGAGTAAACTACGAAT
>JAAYPH010000013.1 GCA_012519955.1 Candidatus Epulonipiscium sp. | reverse complement strand
GTATGTCCGTGGCTTCTTACCATCAGTTATCCCTGCTCCGTGCAATGTATCAATGATTTCCTCTAATTTTTCTCGGCCATCGTTCAATAATGCTACATCTGTTGGAAAGCTAATATCAGCAGGCGCACAGGTAGCATCAAGTATTAATGTTCCCTTGTTTTCTGGTGTTACTGGTTCTTCAGTTGGCTTGTCGCTACTGCCTCTGCCAGATGGGTTGTCATGGTCATCATCTTTTTTCTCTTCAGCAACTTTTCTACCGATGATGTAATCATTAACTTCCGACAGCATCTCAGGGGTCAACCGCTTCCGAAACCAACACATCGTACTGGATTCAAATGGCTCCTTATGGGTAAATTGTTTCAGCCCAATAAAAAACTGCAAATAGGGACTTTCTAAAATGGCCTCAACCGTTTCTTCATCAGATAATTGCAGCTTTTCTTTTATAATATGAGCACCCAAGGCCATGCGAGCTGGCTTAGCCGGATTCCCAGTTTTTGATTTTTCAAAGTTCTTGCTGTACCTTTCTTCAATAACATCCCAAGGAATGAGTTGACTCATCTTTATCCAACGATTTTGGGGGTTAAGTTTGACACCGCTAAAATTCACTGGTTCTTGAAACATTGACATTTGATTATTCTGCCTTTTACGGTACATTTGACCACCTCTTAACACGAACTAAGTGCAAGCTTATTAGCCTGTTCGTCGCATTTTCTATACATTTATTATACTATTTTCGCGCTATAAAGTCTTATTACATATGAGTTTGCGGATTATTCAGCAACCCCTAACTATCAGTTTAAAGGGGCATCTGCAGTCGTTGGAATATGAATTTAGATTAAACATAAACAAATGACTGTGGAGAAAAACCAATCCCAAAATCAGCCAGCGTAAGTGGTTTTTTATACTTTTTTACACCACCTAAGCGATATGCTACTGCAATAGCTTTGTTCTGATAATACTTATCGTAAAACTGCTTTGAAATCCCAGCAAATTCAGAGGTTAATTCCCATACTTGTTCTGGCAAATCAACAATAACATCTATTAAATCCGCTTCGCCAACAACCTTCATAACTGGAGAAGTTGCATATATAATAATTTTATCAACTTCTGGACGGCAACGTACTTTTCTATACTCAAACAGCTTATTCCCATTCATGATATTTTCTACATGTTCCGGATTAATCGATAATAACATTTTGCACATTAACATCACCCATTCCTAATATTTTTATAAACTGTTCTTTTGTATAGTCTAACTTGTAGGGGGGAGCCTCAAATAATCCTTGATCCTTTAAATTTTTATGATTCACATTATGCCCTTTCCCAAAGAAACCATTGTACACCAATTCAAGCATAACAACATTATTTTTATTATATTTGTTCCTTAATTCTTCCGGAGAAAAGACCGTTTTATTACCAGCATTATTAATAAAATCAGAAAGACTCATTTTTGCTCTACCATTATTCTTTATAACATCAATTTTAGTTATTGTGCAATAGGAAGTTACAGCAGATTTATAAGTTTTTCCTGTTTCTCCTTCATAAATACGATATATGAAAACTGGTTCTCCTATTTCATAATGCGTAGCAGTATAAGGTGTTCCAATATAAACTTTCGTGATACCATTTCCAGCAGTTTCTTCTTCAATCTCACGCATTTTAATTTTCAACTCTGAATATGGAAATAGTCTATCGTGAAATTTTTCGTAAATTGGTATCAGCCCTGCCTTCGAAAAACACGGATTAATGAATGGAAAACATTTATATGGATCTGAGTAATCTATACTCTTTCGGTTTTTTAAATATATGCACTCACCCCGCCTGTTCATTCCAACACATTTAAATCCAAATCTCTCAAAAAGATTTACTAGCTCAGTATGCTTTTCAAAAACAGTTGCATAGATCTCCTCGCTTCCTGATTCTTGCCATTTCCATAATGAAACACCTAGAGCACCTTCTCCATGCCTCATTCCCCTAAAGCGCTCCGCTAATCGAAGTGTGCCTATCTTAACACGAGGTCTTGCTGGCAAAGTTCTATCTTCTAGTTCTATCATTTCGTTTTCGTTTTTCAAATATAGAAAAGCCCCAACACCATATTCATCATGAAAAACAAGAGTTTGTTCTTCAGCATTTCTTTTCTTCTGAAACCATTCTGGAAATTCTACATAATCGGACTTTAGAGAATCAAAAAAAGGATCTGCAAGATTTACTTCAGCAAATTGATGCCATTCGAATTTTCCAGCCATCAAAATTCCCTCCACATTTATCTTTGATCAAATACAAATATTTACGGAACGTATGTTCTTGTTTTAGTATAATATTACTTTTCTTTTTTATCAATAGTCTTTTTTAAAATATTCATTTAATAATAGATTGTTCGGTATTTTTTGATTCACAAATACATATCTTCATGAATATTATTCATATAATAATCTTTATGTTTTTCCTTATATTCATCATCTTTATAGGCATTGTCATTTTCGTCAGAGAAAACCAATCTCTCAAAAATGTGTTCTTTTGAATCTTGGAGTTCAATAGCAATTACATTTTCTAGATTACCTTTCATATGAAAAGGGATGAGCTTGCATAAACTCTTCCAAATTCGTCTGGAATCGTTTTTTTATTTCCTCATCTAAATCCAGAAAGCGGTAATTCCTTTTTTTCGCAAGTCTTTCCCCCGTCACAGTCTTTCCTACATTCGTTATTCCAAAAAGCATAATAATCATTAATATTTTCCCATCACTTTCCGCAGTATTTATTCTTCTTCCTACGATCGCAACACAAGTGGTGTCTGTTCGACAGTTGCGCCATCACCTTAAGCTTTATTTACCTAAGATTCCCTACGATAGAATGTTAAGCATGAATTGGATTATCCCGCCCGTTTCAATAGGATGCGGGTAATTTTTTAATCTCTTAAATCCTTCTTCTCGGCGGTTCAACTACTATTGTTACTTTACTCCCTCCCCCAAGCCTAAGCAGCAGGTTACCGAGATGCTCCATAGTGTAACTTTTTCCTTTTACCTTGATACATGTATCTGACCATCCCCATTCAACTGTTCCGGTAAGCCCTTTTCCGGTTAATAGCTTTCTTGCATGCTCCTCGTCATCTTCCAGAGCATAAAGAAGCCTGCGGTTTACTTCACTGATGTTGAAGTATTCAGGATCAAAAATACGGCCCCTTGTGTCTTTTTCAGCCCAGTATAGCATCTCCTCTCTCTGCGGATTCTTTTTATCCATGATAATATTAAGAAAATACTCATACCCGCCTGCACCGCCAACATCCTCCGGAGGTCTGTGCCTTGCACCATCAAGGCACTCCGGAATGCTGTTTTTCTTGGTATCCTTCAACTGCCTTTCGATGATAATCTCATGCTCCCATGAATCCCCAAAATCGTATTCATACACGCAACTGTCATTATTACCTAACAACTCATCAATTATGGTAGTCCTTGCATCAAGTTCTGTAATATCCTCACCATATAAATCCCCAGGTGCATAATTGTCATCCGGGACAGCCACAACCGTTTTGCTACGCTCAAACTTAAAGTTATAAAGATGATAATCAAGCCACCCAAACGCGGCTTGAATAATCTGATGCAATTGCTGAAAAGTGATATTTCCGGGGATTCTCAGCCTTCTCCAAATAACAGGTTCTATATCCCTAAGGGATACTTTTACTTGATACGCCATTTTTACATCTCCTTTTAATTTTGTGTATTTCGTCCAGCGTGCAGGGCAAATCGTAGCCCTGTCTAAATTGTTCCGCCTGTTGCGGGGTTTTATTGCATGCTCTCTAGGACTTCGACAGCAGCATCATAAGTTTCCTGATCTAATTTATCTTTAATTGATATTAGTTGTTTTAATACCTCTATGGCCTCGCTCTTTTTTCCGATATCTTCTAAATAAAGGGCGTACCGGTATCTTCCAAAGTACCATTCCGGCATTTCCTTGAAAATTGCTGCAAATTCTTTTTCGGCATCATCAATCTTATTCATTTTAGCTAATAAATCCGCTTTATCACAGCGTAAATTCCCTTTTTCTTTTTCTGCTAATAAAGGCAGAAAGTTTTCTATAACTTCTATTCCTGCTTCGGCAAATTCATCCGAATTATTTAAACAGAAATCCAATAGATCATAGTATGCATTATTTGTTAATCCTAATTCTCCTAACTCCTTGGCAAAATCAACATTTTCTTTTAATGCTATATAGGCTCCTTCCATATCGCCTTTCTCCTTCAAAAATGCGGAGATGATACATCTATTCTCCATAAAAATAACCGGATCATCAGGATTTGTATGTGTAAGATAATCAATTGTCGCATAATGCCCTGCCCCTAATATCAGTTTTTCATCTACTTCAGCTTCGCTGTCGAAATTTCTCTGTAAAGGCATCTCGCTTCCCACCATTTCAAGACAGCAACGCTTGTATTTTTTCCAGCTGCCACAAGGGCAAGGATCATTTCTGCCGACTTTTCCGGGTCTTATTGTGTTTACTACCAACATTGCCAGTTGTTTGGAATACTTTTGTGAATCAAAAGGTTTATTACCTTTTAATGTATCAAACAAACAGTTAATAAATATGGTAGCGATTAAGCTTCGAGCTGCATGATGAGACCTTTCTCTTTTTTTAAGCCTTTCTAGGGCAGCCTTTACTTCCGTCGGTTCGTCCTCCATTATTTGTCTTTCTACGATCGCTTCTACCAATATGTGAAGGATCGGATTTACATCATTTATTACGATAGGGCTTTCGATCAAATGCCGTCTCTCCCATAACAATCGAAGATCCGGGTGATCCTTCAACACAGTTTTTATTGCCTCATCGTTCGTATTCTGTTCCAAAAACGCAAAATTATCGTTCATTAAGTCTTCACCTTCTTTACATTCGAACTCTTAATCCGTTCTTTTCTGTGCTAAGAGATAAAACCTCATCATCTGCGCTATCTAAATCCGCTTTATCTATGCCAAGTTCAGATAATACTTTTTCCTGAGGAACAATTTTCCACCTTTTTAATCGAAACCTTGCCAGTTGCATTATTACCGGCAATGCATACATCATATATATCCGTTTCAGATACAGTTACAGTGAATACAAATGACTCAAGGTTATTACCCGTATAAGGTTCACTGCCGTTTTTACCACTGATCGTAAGAGCGATATCTCCGTCTTCACAAGCAACCTCAATCTGCAACACATCACCCTTGTTAAGGGATAATTCGCACTTATATTCTGAGCTCCACTCCTTGAAACCCATTGTGAATCCTGTCTCATTTTGATCCCCAGGAATCACATCGCTGCCCTCAGTTGCGGAGCAGGCCGAGGCCGCAATAATAATGCCAAGCACCAGTGGCAAAAGAATAATCCGGTGCATATTTTGCATACACCTTATTCTTGCGTTTTGTTTTCCGAAAAACATGACAATACCTCCCTTACGAACTTTGCCGGCTCGTTGATCCAAGGACTGTGGCCGGAATGCTCAAACCAGACAATTCCTTTATCTGGTTTCCTCATCTATTTCCAGCAGGATTGGGGTATGGTCTGGTCTAGCCCCTGAATCAAGCATTTCGGACTTAATCACTTTTTCCGCAATCCGGTCACTAACCAGCCAGTAATCAATTCTCCAGCCGGAATTATTCATTTTACTTGTTCTAATCCGCTGGGACCACCAGGAATAAACCCCGGTCGCGTCACCGTGCAGGTAACGAAAGGTGTCCGTAAACCCTCTGGCTAACAAATCAGTGAAGCCCTGGCGCTCTTCATCGG
>JAAYPH010000175.1 GCA_012519955.1 Candidatus Epulonipiscium sp. | reverse complement strand
TTGCAGAAGGCTGTTTTACAATTTCTCTAAATACAGGATTTTTTAAAGCCTCCCTTGTAATTAAGGCTAAATCATACGCCGTTGTATAATGATTTTCATTATGATATCCATGAGGATTTACAAAATTGGAATTCTTTACGCCTATTTCTTTGGCTCTTTCATTCATGATTGCTGCAAATTCCGTCATAGCACTGTTTATATCTAAAGAATCATTGCCGGTATTTTTCTTCGCTAAATACGAAGCGATAACAAATGCAGAATCGTTGCCAGAAGGCAATAATAAAGATGTCACCAAATCTTTTAATGTAATTTCGTCTCCAGGATTGTGCCCTGCTTTACTTGCATCTAAAGGTACTTGATATACTTCATTCCCAACTTTTATAACTTCATTTAAGTCTGCGTTTTCTAAAGCGATTAAAGCAGTCAATACTTTTGTCGTACTGGCTGGATACATTTTTTGAGAGGAATTTTTCTCGTATAGTACTTTACCGGTGTTTTCTTCAATTAAAATGACAGCTTCTGATTGTAAGGGCAATGAGGTTTCTTGGGCTGAAATAGGAACAATATTCATTAATAAAAACATAAATGTCAACACAAAGCAAAACTTTCGTTTCATAATGTAAACTCCTTCCGTTGCACTTTTTGTAGATCATAATAACCAGTACCCATTGTAACATAAAAAAATAAAAATTACATCTATATAATGCAATTCCACTTTCCAATTTCTACACACAAAATGATAATCGATTTATTCTCAAAAAAAGTTAGTATCCCGCGGATACTAACTTTTTTACTTCTATTTTTGAGCTAGCTTTAAGATATTATAAATATCATTTTTTCGAAGTTTTACAAAATTGCCCAATGTCTTTTGATCCGAATCAGTACCCTTGTCAGCCATCTCTTCCAGTCTATCGTCAGTAATGCCTAAACCTTCAAGACGGGTAGGAAGTCCTATGGATGTAAAAAATTCCTCAAGTTTTTGAATTCCCTGCAATATTGTTTTCTCAGGATCAAAGAAATCCTGTTCAACATTCCATACTCTCACAGCAAATTGGACAAATCTGTTAGGGTCATGTTTATAAACATATTTCATCCATGCAGGAAATACAACAGCTAATCCTGCTCCATGGGCTACATCGTAAATGCCACTTATTTCATGTTCGATGTCATGGGAACCCCAGTCTCCAACTCTTCCTGTATTAAGCAAATTATTATGAGCCAATGTTCCTGCCCACATCACTTGTGCCCAAGCTTCATAATTATTAGAATCTTCCAGTACCATAGGAACATATTTAATAACTGTTTTCATGGTTGATTCAATCATTCTGTCGATTAGCTCAACACTTTGGGTATTGGTAAAATATCTTTCCATCAAATGGGCTAAAATATCTGCAGCACCGCAAGCTACTTGATATTTTGGCAGTGTAAAGGCAAGCTCTGGATTAAGTATTGAAAATTTGGGATAAAGAAGGGTTGAGCCTGCAGACCTTTTATACCAGCCATCTTCATTGGTAATCACAGATCCGGTACTGGATTCGCTTCCGGCAGCAGGAATGGTTAAAATCGTCCCTATAGGAAGAGCAGCTTTTGGGGAAGCTTTCCCTGTATAAAAATCCCAGACATCTCCATCATAAACAACCCCTAAGGCAATGGCCTTTGCGGAATCAATCACACTTCCTCCGCCTACCGCTAGAATAAAGTCTATATTGTTTTCACGGCAAATTTTGATACCTTCCCTTACAAGACTTAATCTTGGATTGGGTTTAACACCGGGGAGTTCTATAAACTCAATCCCTGCAGCCTTTAAAGATGAAATAACTCTATCATATAAACCAGTTTTTTTAATACTTCCTCCACCGTAATGAAGCAGTATTTTCTTGCTATATTTGCTTACCTCTTCTCCAACACGAGTTTCCATAGCTTTTCCAAAAATAATTTTTGTTGGATTTTGAAAAACAAAATTATCCATGAGTATATCCTCCTAAAAGTATTTTATGCTTTTGTAAGAAAAAACAGTGATACAGCTATTAAATACATATTTATATTTTAAAATGAGATAAAGAATTATTCAAGTTTTCCATTGCTACTGCCAAATTATTTGCTAGTACTGCTAATTGTTCTGCTGAACTGGTTTGTTCTTCGCTGGTTGCAGTTACTTCTTCTATTGATGCTGCTGATTCTTCTACAATAGATGCAATATATTCAATCGCTTCAACTGTTTGGTGTTTCTGATGCTCTATATCTTGAATCTTATTATTGATATCTTCTATTTGTCCAATCATAGTTTGTATAGACTGTGCCATCTCATTGAAAGCCTGATCCGTTTTATTTACGATTTCCTGTTGTTCTTCAAAGATCTTGTCAGAGGTCTTAACTACAGACACTGTACTTTCGGTCTTCATTTGAATATCAAAAATAAT
>JAAYPH010000174.1 GCA_012519955.1 Candidatus Epulonipiscium sp. | reverse complement strand
GGGAATTTAACCCCGGCAGATAAAAAGCTGTATGCTTTAAGGGACGTAACTGCTACGGTAGACAGTATTCCTCTTATTGCAGTTTCTATTATGAGTAAGAAATTAGCTGCAGGCAGTGATTGTATCCTTCTGGATGTTAAAACCGGAAGCGGAGCCTTTATGAAGAGTCTTGAAGACTCAATTGCCCTGGCAGAATGCATGGTAAAAATCGGAGAAAACTCAGGAAGAAGAACCGCTGCTTTAATTACGGATATGGACATCCCTCTTGGCAATAATATTGGAAATGCACTAGAAGTGATTGAAGCGGTTGAAACTTTAAAAGGGCATGGTCCGGAAGACCTGACAGAAATTTGTATTCGTCTGGCAGGGAATATGCTGTATCTGGCAGGAAAAGGAGAACTTCCGGAATGCATACAAATGGCTAAAGATGCTATTGAAAGCGGAAAAGCTTTAGAAAAGCTCATTAGTATGGTAGAGGCCCAAGGTGGAGATGCTTCGGTGATCAAAGATACGGATAAATTTGAAAAGGCTCAGTGGTCCTATGAAGTGAAAGCTCCACAATCAGGATATATTACCCGTATCAATTCAGAAGACTGTGGTATAGCATCGATGCTTTTAGGTGCCGGCAGAGAAACCAAAGACAGCGCGATTGATTATTCAGCAGGCATTATACTTAGGAACAAAGTAGGGAAATATGTAGAAAAAGGAGAAGTTCTAGCTACTTTATATGCGAATAATCAAGAATTATTTAAGGCATCAGAAGACAAACTAATAGAAGCATTTACTATTGAAGATACTACACCTACGGAAAGACCTTTAATCCTTGCAAGGATTGAAAAAGATAAAATAGTGAAATATGTATAAAGGAGGGCAGTATGAACAGAAGATACAACAAACTTTTAAGATGTTACAAATGCTACAAAGAAAAAATTCAATTTCAGCCTAAAGTAGCCTTGGTATTGGGCTCTGGTTTAGGAGATTATGGGGATTCCATACAGGTGGAAGCTGTGCTTGACTATCATGATATTGAGGAATTTCCCGTATCTACAGTTCCGGGGCATAAAGGAAGATTTATTTTTGGATATGTGAATCAGGTTCCGGTAGTGATTATGCAGGGCAGAGTGCACTACTACGAAGGATACTCTATGGATGATGTGGTTCTTCCAATAAGACTGATGAAGCTTATGGGAGCGGAAGTATTATTCCTTACCAATGCTGCCGGAGGCACAAACTATGATTTTAAGCCGGGAGATTTCATGCTCATTAAGGA
This sequence comes from Candidatus Epulonipiscium sp., assembly GCA_012519955.1. Taxonomy (GTDB): domain Bacteria; phylum Bacillota; class Clostridia; order Lachnospirales; family Defluviitaleaceae; genus Defluviitalea; species Defluviitalea saccharophila. The sequence goes on along the minus strand of JAAYPH010000174.1, from coordinate 3,567 downwards.
TCAGATTGCGAGTTTTGTTGAATCCCCATTAAAAGGAGCAAATATTAACGAATTAGGGGTTCGCTTCCCCGATATGAGTGAAATCTATGATAAGAACTTAAGAAATATCATTAAAGATGTGGCAGCTTCCTTGAATATTTCCTTGAAGGAAGGGGTTTATCTCCAGCTTTCAGGTCCTAACTATGAAAGTCCCGCAGAAATAAGAATGTGCAGAACCTTAGGAGCAGATGCGGTAGGAATGAGCACAGCCTGTGAAGCAATTGCAGCAAAGCATATGGGAATGAAAATATGCGGAATTTCTTGCATTTCGAATTTGGCTGCAGGCATGAGTGATCAACCTTTAAGCCATGAAGAAGTACAAGAAACTGCCGATAAGGTAGCTCCATTATTTAAAGAATTAATCACACAATCCATTACAGAAATAGGGAAGACATTAGAGGATTAAACCTATTACACCTTGAGAAGGGGGATAAAATGACAATACAAGAAATGCTGCAGCATGTGGACCATACACTGCTGAAAGCTGTTGCTACATGGGAAGAGATCCAGCAGCTCTGTGAAGAAGCGATAGAATATAAAACAGCGTCCGTATGTATTCCGCCATGTTATATAAAAAGAGTTCATGATACCTATGGAGAGAAAATCAATATTTGTACTGTAGTAGGCTTTCCGCTGGGATACAGTGTGAAAGAAGCAAAAATGGCAGAAGTACAAAAGGCGTTGGAAGATGGCGCCAATGAAATTGACATGGTTATCAATATTAGCGATGTCAAAAACAAAAACTACGAAGCGATTAAAGATGAAATTGCTGCACTTAAAAAACTTGCAGGAGACAAAATCTTAAAGGTGATTATTGAAACCTGCTATCTCACAGAAGAAGAAAAAATTACTATGTGCAAAGTCGTTTCCGAAGCAGGAGCCGATTACATTAAGACCTCCACAGGCTTTGGGACAGATGGCGCAACCATAGAAGACATTAACCTTTTTAAAGCACACATTGCTCCCGGCGTAAAGATGAAAGCTGCCGGCGGCGTAAAAAGTCTTAAGGATTTAGAGATGTTTTTAAATGCTGGGTGCGACCGTATAGGTACGAGCTCCGCAATTAAATTAATAAAAGGCGAAAAGCCAAAAAATTATTAGGGGGAAAAAAACATGAAAAGAAAATTAGTGAGTTTAATGTTAGCAGCAGCAGTAAGTATTACAGCACTGGTTGGGTGTGGTCAAAGCAATACGACAAAGACTGAAGAAGCAGCACAAAGTAATTCAACAACCCAAGAAAGCACAACAAAACAAGACAACTCAGCTGGAGCAGAATTGGCATTGATTACCGACGTAGGAACAATTGATGACAAATCCTTTAACCAAGGTTCTTGGGAAGGGGTTAAAGCTTACGCAGAACAAAGAGGTATTTCCTATAAATACTATCAACCTTCTGAGAAATCAGATGATGCAATTATGACTTCTATTGGACTTGCAGTTAAAGGCGGAGCAAAAGTAATCGTATGTCCAGGATATCTTTTCGAAGTACCTGTATATAATGCGCAATTAAAATATCCTGATGTAACCTTTATTCTTATAGACGGTGCTCCTCATGGTGGAGATTATAATTACGACATTAAATCCAATGTAAAAGCAATTTACTATGCTGAAGAACAAGCTGGATTCTTAGCAGGTTATGCAGCAGTACAAGATGGATACAGACAACTTGGATTTATGGGTGGTATTGCAGTACCTGCAGTTGTACGTTTCGGTTATGGATTTGTTCAAGGTGCTGACTATGCAGCACAAGAATTAGGTTTAGCTAAAGGGGATATTAATATCAAATACACCTATGTAGGAAACTTTGATGCATCTCCAGAAAACATGTCTAAAGCAGCAGCTTGGTACAATGAAGGAACAGAAATTATCTTTGCATGTGGTGGCGGCGTTGGAAACTCTGTTATGAAAGCAGCTGAAACAGCAGGAACTAAAGTAATCGGTGTTGACGTTGACCAATCTGTTGAATCCGAAACAGTAATCACATCCGCTATGAAGAATTTAAGTAAATCTGTTTATGATGCAATTGATGAATACTATCGTGGAACATTTGAAGGTGGTACAGCAGTTACTCTTGACGTAAAAACTAATAACGTTCAATTACCAATGGAAACTTCCAGATTCCAAAAGTTCACACAAGAACAATATAACGATATCTATAATAAAATTGCAGACGGAAGTATTCAAATTAATAAAAACGACGTAGCAGAAAACGTAGCAGATCTACCAACTAATATTGTAAAAGTTGAACCTATTCAATAAGCTTTAACAATATGAGAAAAAAAGCCATCTTAAAGCTGATCACTCTTAAGATGGCTTTATTCCTACTACTTGAAACTTTCAACAGAAGTATAACTTAGAATTTTAGGAAGAGGACAAATATGAAACAAAACAGCAGCATGAAAATGATCTATGGACTAATAGGAATTTTTTTAGTAGGTATTGGTGTTGCTTTTAATGCTTCTACCATGTTTGGAAATGACCCTATTGGTATTGTATATGACGGAGTAAGAAATGTTTTCAATTTATCTACCAGACAGTTAGGAATGGCTTCTAATGTAGTTAATATAGGATTAATCATATTATTATTGTTTACTGGGCGAAAATATGTGAATGTTGGAACGTTTATATATATTATCCCCTATGGTTTTTTTGTAAGCATAGGGACAAAGCTCTATACCGTATTAGTAGGCTCTAACACAGTAGTACTTCGCAGCCTTGCAGGGATAATAGGATGCCTTGCATTATATACGGGAGTAGCAATTTTTATAGTCATGGACATCGGACTGGATCCGTTTACCGGATTGGTGATGACCATTAAAGACAAGATATCCTGGGATTATAAAAAGACTAAAATATTCTTTGATGTTTTTATGGTGATTATAGGCGTTTTATTAGGTGGAAAATGGGGTGTAATAACTTTGGTGACAGCATTTACAGCCGGCCCTATGATACAATTAATATCGGAAAGATTACGTATTCTTTTGCTTAACAGATAACATCATGGATCATAAATAGATCAATAAATTACCATAAATTGCTTAGCATTTGTTTAAGAACAGGGGATATATAGTGTGATATAATGATTTCAAAGGGGGACCGATAATGATGAAGGCGCAAAATAATATTGAAAAATTGGTGGCATTACAAAATACTCTTAAAGGTTCTGATAAAGAATATTTAGAGAAATATTTAAAAAATGCACCCATGTGGCTGTTAGATTCTTTTAAGATCGTTCGCATGGAAAAGGATCATGTATTTATTAGAGAAAAAACTGAAGTGGATACGGTTTATGTATTAGTGGAAGGTATTGTCAAAGCTTTGGATTATAGAATTTTTGGAATCGTATACAACTATATGTGGTTTTATCCTATTAAAACCTTTGGCTCCATGGAAATACTGCTGGACCTTCAGAATTATATGACCACCCTTACAACCGTGACCCCCTGTACAATGTTGGTGATTTCAAAGGATAAATTTGAAAAATGGATGAGAAATGATATTAATACCGTATTGCTTGAAACCAAGTCC
>JAAYPH010000173.1 GCA_012519955.1 Candidatus Epulonipiscium sp. | reverse complement strand
GTTGTAGGAGACTCAATTATAACAGAAAACAGGGGGTCATTGTTTTTTTATTTAAAAAAACTCTGTAACCCTTGATATATAAAGAAGTTGTAACAAACAACGGGGTGTCATACTTGACACTACCATTAATAAGAGAGGGAAAGAAAAATGAAAAAGAAGGTTGCCTTTATATGTGTCCATAATTCATGTCGTTCCCAAATGGCTGAAGCCTGGGCTAAAAAATTAGGCAGTGACGTATTAGAAGTGTATTCTGCAGGGACAGAAGAATATCCCGAAGTAAAACCCTTGGCAGTCAAAGTCATGGAAGAAGTGGGGATAGATATGAGTAGTCATTATCCTAAATTACTTAGAGATATTCCCGGAGAGGTCGATTATCTGATTACTATGGGGTGTAATGTAGAGTGCCCATATATACCCTGTAGCTATAGAGAAGATTGGGGGCTAGAAGACCCTTCCGGAGGCCCTATAGAAGCGTATAGGGAAGCAAGAGAGTTGATTAAGGACAAGGTAGAAGATTTAATTAAAAAAATTAACAAATAAAATCTTATTTATATCAATAACTATAATTCAATAAATTTTTAGGAAAACACAATTTGCTTTGTTATGGATGTTAATATAATATTATAGAAGAAGACTTGCTCGTAGAGCAACGAGCAAGGTAAAATAAAAAAAGCTCACCGAGAAGATCTGTTCGTAGAGCCATGAGCAGGGTAAAATAAAGAAATCTCATAAAGAAGATTAGCCCCTAATTTTAGGGGCAATTTTAGTTTAGTGTACCTCTACATCAAATCCTCCAAAGTTTTTAAGGATATCGGTTACGGCGTCTACGTTTTCGTCTGTAGCTTTTGTAGTCAGAATGACTTTACCTTCTCTTAAACCTTGTTCATAACGTGGGGTGGCGCTTTCCGGGATACCCAGGTCAATAAGTCCTCCTACGATGCCACCGGTGATTGCGCCGGACAGTAAACCGGCGATGGGGCCCGCTGCTGCAATGACTCCAAGACCGGGAACAACAAAGGAACCGGCTCCTATTAAAAGTCCTGCAAGACCACCCAGGACGCTCCCTGTAGTAACACCGTCGGAGATATTATCGTTGGTCATCTGATCTCCTTCCGTATTGTTTTCAGCTCCATCTTTAGCAACAATCGAGATATCGTCCATACGAAGATTTTGACTTCTTAATTCATAAGCTGCATTTTCAGCGTCTTGCCTGGTATCAAACAGTGCAATTACGGTTTTATCCATGATATAGCCTCCTTTCATCCATAGTTTAAGTTATTTCCATAAATTTATTCATGGATGCTTTTAAAATTTGGAAAACTAATATAATATATAAATGAATATGGAGAACTTTTGGAGGTATTCAATGCTTAAAAATATAGCTATTCCAGAGGAAGTCGTAGAGATTATTTCTACATTAAATGAAAATGGTTACGAAGGATATATTGTTGGAGGCTGTGTACGGGACCTTTTAATGGATAGAACCCCTCAGGATTGGGATTTGACCACTTCCGCAAAGCCGGAGGACGTAAAAAAATTATTTAAGAAAACCTATGATACAGGCATTGCCCACGGTACCGTAACGGTCATCTTAAATAATAAACATTTTGAAATCACTACCTATAGAATAGAAGGCATCTATGAAGACCACAGACGGCCCAAGGAAGTTACCTTTACCAATGATTTAGAAGAAGATTTATCCCGAAGAGATTTTACGATGAATGCCATTGCCTATCATCCTAAAGAAGGATTTATAGATCCCACAGGAGGCATAGAGGACATTAAGAAAAAAAGCATACGATGTGTGGGTAATCCCCATAAGAGATTTGAAGAGGATGCCCTTAGAATGCTAAGGGGGATTCGATTTTCTTCTCAGCTTGATTTTACCATAGAAGAAAATACCTTAGAAGCCATTAAAACCAATGCCCATCTTATTGCATACATAAGCGCTGAAAGAATTAAAGAAGAACTGGATAAAATTCTTTTAGCAAGTTATACTAATAAATTCATGCTTCTGCATGAGACGCGCATTCTTAAATTTATCCTTCCTGAAGTGGATCAATGCTTTACGGTAGAACAAAATCACCCACATCATGTGGATAATGTGGGCATTCACACCCTAAAAGCATTGGAAGCTGTGGATAAAATCCTGACTTTAAGATGGACTATGCTTCTCCATGACATTGGAAAGCCGGAGCATAAAACCACCGATGAAAAAGGCATTAACCATTTTCACGGTCATGTGGAGAAAAGTGTGGAACTGGCAGAAAAAATCATGCTAAGGCTTCGATTTGATAAGAAAAGTATGAATCATATTTTAAAGCTTATAAAATGGCATGATAACAGAATAAAAGAAGATAAGCAGTCTGTAAAAGAAGTACTTTATCATATAGGAGAAGAAGCCTTTTTAGACTTATTAAAGGTACAAGCAGCCGATGCCATCGCTCAAAACCCCGCATATTACCAAGGAAAAGAAGACAAGCTTAAAAAGCTATATAAAATTTTTGAAGAAATTAAAGCAAAGAATGAATGCTTTACCTTAAAAGATTTGGCGGTAAACGGCCAGGATTTAATTAAGACAGGCATAAAAGAAGGGAAGCAAATAGGCGAAATTCTTGACTATCTTCTTAAAACAGTCATAGAAAATCCAGAGCTTAATGAAAAAGAAATCCTTCTTTCCCGTATAAAAGAAAAATATAGTTTATAATAAAAACCCCATGTTATAAAAGAACTATATCTATATGTTCTCTATAACATGGGGTTTTTAAGGAGGGAGGAAAGAATTATTCTTCTGTTTTTTCTGTTGTTGTAAAATGGTCTATGGTTAACTCTGCTGGCAGCAGAGAAGTCCCTTGGACCTTATAAATAAATTTTTTATCGCCTAAAGTAACATAAGTATCTTCGTCTTCATCTACGGTATTGCCTACATATAGGGTTAAAGTGGAATCCTCTTGATCACTTAAGTACAATGTTATGGTAGCCCGTGGTTCTTTTAGTCCATACGCTTCCAGGGCTTTATCATCTGCATGATCCACTGTAAACTCTTTAATCACCTTTCCTCTTAAAGAAGCCAGAAAGGTATTGACTTTAACTTCATCTAGTTCTTGATTGTCGCTGTACCAACGGGCTAGAAGATCTTCTTCTTTGGAAGTGATAGAAAAGGCTGTATCATTATTTTTTATTTCAATCTTTTCTACATATTCCTCACTAAAAGATAGAAGACTCTTATCCCTAAGGGAATTTACATCTAAATCTATCTCATCCCAAAGGGAAGCATTCATGGTATATACTTTCTTCGTATTTTTATCGAGGACATAATATCCCTTTCCCAGAGGAGCGGCATTTCCAAGACTTAAAGTGTTGGAGCTTCCGGCATCATCCGTTAAAATAATGCTTTTAGATGGAGCATTAAGCCCATAAACCGATAAATCTTTTGGATTTTCTTCAACCAAGCCATTGGATTTGGGTGATGAGAATCTGGACAGTATCGTCTCAATGGTATAGGAATTTGCCGGATATTCGATAGGAGAAGCTATATCCCATGTGGTGCCGTTTCTTTTAATCTTTATAGATTGGTCTTCTCCTAAGATATCTATTTCGGTAATTTTATTTTGATCCTCCTGCCAGATAAGGGTTTCTTTCGTTTCTTCAGTAAGCTTCTCTTTTTGAAAATATTGATAGTAAGCAAATACTGCTATAAACAATCCTAAGGCTATAAGGGTGGGAAGAATCTTTTTCACAAAGATCGCCTCCTAAAGTATATCATTCCGCCAAATATAAAGACAAAAAGAGGGATGAGTAAAACCGATATACCAAAGATTAAAAGCGCTTGACTTCCAATGAGCACAAGAGGTTCTGAGGTATAGGTTTTTGGAGGGATATCCACTACAGCGGAATCCGTGCTGAACCATTTTAATGCACCAAAAAAGATTTCGCTGTTTCCAGCCAGTCCAATCACTTGATCGTGGGCAAAAAAGGCATTTCCAATGACGAAAAGCTGTGTTTTTTTAGTGTCATCCAGTTCTTTTTCGGAAGCTATGGCAATAGGTTTTTCTTCTGAGGTTTGCAAGACAACATTGGCAGCCATATCGCTGTTTTCATTAACAGACAATCCCCTTGCTCTTGGAATAATGGTTGCGATTCTGTCTTCCTCCAGCTTTTCTATAATTTCGTGGTAGACATATTCCGGAATCAGGGTTTCTTCATCCCCGGAATAATTGCGGTTAGGATCGGTCAAAATATTGTCCTCCACAGTAATGCCGTAAGCTGCAGAAAGTTCTTTTAGATTATTAAGCTTTTCTCCCTCAGTATAGTAATTAAAAGCCAACACCATTTTTCCGCCCTTATCAAGGTAAGCCTTTAATGCATCAATTTCTTCCGAAGTATAATCGATCTGAGGACCAATGATATAGATAATGTCAGCGTCCTCTGGAAGACTGGTCTTTCCGGTTAGGGAATAGCTTTCAACCATAACGCCCTTTTGCTCCAGGAGAGAGCTTAGGACGAGTAAATCCTGATCTTTTTGAAACTCTCCATGGCCTTCTAGGATATATACCTTGGTCTGCTTTTCGGCAGTCACATCTAAGATTGCTTGAATAAGAGAGCCTTCCCCATCAAAATACTGTTCTCCCGTTTCATAATTCGTACGAATTAAATCATAGGCAGGAACCTGTTTTGTTCTTTTACTCGATGAAACCACGGAAGTATACATAGAATCAATCTGATATTCATTGACGAGGCTCGGATTTTTCATAGGGTCAAGGATTTGCATGGATATTTTATTGTTTACACTGTGCATATTTTCATAGAGCTGATTGACATCCATTGCAATAGAGTCCGACGGCTCTGCAAAAAATAAAATTTCCACTTCTTCATTCACATCTTTAAGGGCATTTTTTCCTTCTTCTGAAAGAGAATATATTTTATCTCGGGTTAAATCCCATTTTAGCTTAGAAGAGCCAAGCATTAGATTAATAAGAATGACAACCCCTACTACAGCAATGGTAAATATAACCGAGTTTGTTCCGTATCTAAGATTCTTTTGAAACTTTTTTTTATTCATAGGGACCTCCTCACTTTACTACTGAAGCCATCGACTTTTGATTACTTTTATGGTTAAAAACAAAAATACTCCTGTAAAACTTAAATAATAGATGATTCCCGAAAGAGAAACAATACCACTTTGAAAAGGTGCATAGGGTTCAAAAAGACTAAGGACTTTAATGAACTCCTTTGAAATACCCGAAAACATACTTTGCAAAAGATCCACAAGCCAGAAAAACAGCAGAAGGCCAAAGCTGATGATTCCGGCGATAATTTGATTTTCCGTTAAGGAAGAAGCAAAAACCCCTACGGAAAGAAAGGCAAAGCCAAGCAGGATGTTGCCAAGATATGAAGAAAAGATAATTCCCATATCGGGCTTTCCAATAATAGCCACAATGATAACATGGATCAGTGTCAAGCCCAGGGCGATTAAATAAACCAAACAGGCACTAAAAAATTTCCCAAGTACGACCTTTTCTACTGAAATTGGAGAAGAAAAAATCAGTTTTTCTGTGCCGTTCTTTTTTTCCTCCGTAAAAAGTTTCATCGTTAACATTGGTGCAATAAATAAGAATATCATAGGCCAACTGGACATGGCATATTGAATATTGGGGGAGTTTCCGCGAATGACAAAATCGCTGAATAAAAATCCCGTTAAAAGCAGAAAAAATCCCATCAATATGTAAGCCTGAGGAGAGTAAAAATATCCCTTTAATTCTCTTTTACAGATGATCCACATGATTTGATTCCTCCTCACTGGTATTTTCATTTAAAGTAATATGAAGAAATACGTCTTCAAGGCTCATCTTTTTAACCGTCATTTCCAGAATGGGCATTCTGCCCTCTGCCAGGGCATAAAATAAAGGACGGCGTAAATCTTTATCTTTTTCACCTTCCACTTGATATCCAAAGATCTTTTCACCTATTTCTTTAACCACTTCTACAGAGAGAATTCCTTGAAGGGATGAAATCGTGTAGAGCACATCTTCTTTAGGCCCTTCAACTTCTACATAAAGTTTAGAAACGCTTTGAAAACCTTGAGACAGATTTTCAGGGGTATCAATGGCAGCAATTTTTCCTTTATTCATGATAATAATCCTGTCACAGAGAGCATTTACCTCCGGAAGGATATGAGAGCTTAATATGATGGAATGATTTTTGGATAAAGCTTTAATCATCGTTCTGATTTCTCTGATTTGCTTTGGATCAAGTCCAACAGTTGGTTCATCCAGGATCAATACGTCTGGGTCTCCTACTAAGGCTGCAGCGATACCTATTCTTTGTTTATAACCTTTTGAAAGATTCTTTATAAGTCTATTTTTTACGTCCTCAATACCGCATAGATTCATTACTCTTATACATTCTTCCTTGCTTTTTTTAGGAATACCCTTTAACTCACAGCAAAATTTAAGATATTCAATAACCGTCATATCAGGGTATAGGGGAGGGTTTTCAGGGAGATAGCCTATATGCCTTTTTGCTTTTTTTGGTGCTTCTAATAAATCTATTCCGTTAATTTCTATCGTTCCTTCGTCCGGAACGAGTAATCCGCAGATCATATTCATGGTGGTTGATTTCCCGGCTCCGTTAGGACCTAAAAATCCTAGTATCTCACCGTCATTTAGAGAAAAGCTGATGTCACTTACAGCATTTAGGGAGCCATAAGTTTTGGATAAACTTCTAACCTCTATCATAAAAACACTCCTTTTGAGGTAATAATCATATATAGTATAATTTACCCTTGTGAACAATTTATGAACAAATTGTAAATTAGATGAAAAACACCGATTCCTGTCCTCATATTTTTTTATTTATTCTCATAAATATATATAGAATCCACTAAAATCGTGAATTCGTAAATAGAGCGGGGGTGAGACATTGAAAGGGCTAAACCCAGAAATCGTAAGAGGATTTGGATATAGGCTAAAGGCCTATACACCCTTTAGAAATTCTTTTATATGTGAAACGAACCAAGGAATAAAAGTCATTCAAGCAATGGATGGAGATATCCCGCAGCTTCTTTTTCAACATAGTGCGAAAGAGCATCTGTATCAAAATGGATTCAAATGGGTTGATCGGTTTTATATTTCAGAAAGAAATGCCCCCTATTATATCCATGAAGGGACAATCTATGTAATGACAGACTGGGTGGATGGAAGAGAATGCGATTTTGACAGTTTGGAGGATATTATTCAAGCGGTTTCTACTTTGGCGGATATGCATAAGGTATCAAAAGGAATGATTCCGGTAGAAGGAAGCCGCATAAAATATGATGAAAGAAGCCTGCCCTTGGTCATTAAAAAAAGAACCAATGAATTGTCCACAATGAAGAAAAGAATTAATAAGCAAAGTCGTATGAGCGATTTTGACTTGGTATTTTTAAAGCATTACAGGTATTACGAAGAACTCTGTATAAGATCCCTGGAATGGCTTGAAAAATCCGATTATAATGCAATCCATCAAAAAGTAAAAAAAGAAAAATGTTTTTGCCATAATGATTATACATATCATAATTTACTTATGGTTCCCAGCGGTGACTTATATGTTACCCATTTTGAAGAATGCAGATACGGCATTCCCATCTATGACTTGGTTTCTGTTCTAAAAAAGATTATGAAAAAACACAATTGGGATATTCACATTGCCTCTAAGCTTCTTTCTTTATATATGGAAAAAGTAAATATCAGTGAAGAAAAGAATATTTTAATCAGTCTTTTAATTCTTCCCGATGACTTTTTAAAGGTATGCAACCGATATTATAACACACGAAGAGCATGGGCGTCTCAGAGCCTTCTAAGAAAATTAAATCTTATTATAGAGCAAAAAGAAAATGTTGCCCAATTCATAGACTATATAGAATCTCTTTAGTTTCATATTTTGAAGCCGAAAAGGTTTCTTTTTTTTGTGCTTTTTTTAGTGTATAATGGAAGCTGTATAAAAAATGAATTGAAAAGAGGGAGTTAAGATGTCTGACAAAAAGAAGAAAAGCAGTGCAAAAGCCCAGTCTGACTTTATTCGATTCATGCTTTTAACAGGTTTAGGAGGAATAATCATATTACTCATTACTCTATTCGTGGTAGCCGCTACAATGACAAACAAGAAACCTAAGAGTAAAGAAGAATCCCCTAAAGAAGAGAAAGCTCCTGTAGAAAGACAAGCAACAGGAGAAATGGAAGAAGTTATAGGCGTTGTAATAAAAAGTCCTGGAAATGACACCATACAGATCCTGAATGTTGAAAATGAAAAAGAAATAGTTCTTCAGATTGAAAACGGCGTTGAGATGAAAGATATATATGGTCAGTCCATGAGCTTAAAAGAATTTAAAGTCGGAGATATGGTTGAGACAAAGTACGATAAGGGAAGCATGGTTCCTAAATATCTTAGAATAAGTGGAGAAGCCTGGGAGCAGGACCGTGTTAAAAACGTAAAAATCAACTTAGAAGGGAAAACAATAGAAATAGGAAACAATATTTATACCTACACGAATAATCTTATTTCAATGTATAAGGGAGATCCTATTTCTATAGATCAAATCGACGCCATAGACGAACTCACTTTAAGAGGCTATAAGAATTATGTTTGGTTTATTGATGTTAAGGCATCCCATGGATATATTAATATCACTGCTTCAAAGGATGAAGAAGGGACAGTAGAAATCGATAACGGCATGACCCTTCCTATAAAAGAAGCTAAAAATATTGCAGTTACTGAAGGTCAGCATAAAGTTGTCATCAAAAAAGAAGGCTATGAGCCGATTGCGAAAAATGTTCAAGTGGATTCCATGCAAACTGTGGAAATAGATTTAGGAGAAATGCAAAAGAAAGTTGGAAGGCTTCATGTAGTCGCTAAAGGTGTTTCAGATTATAAAGTATTTATTAATAATGTGGAGTACCCAGGCAATGAAGCTATCCTGCTGGAGTATGGGGATTATCATTTAGCAGTTAAAAAAGAAGGCTACAAAGATTGGAACAAGGATTTCAAAATGAATGAAGAAGTAAAGAGAATTGATGTAGATCTTCAAAAAGAAGAAGTGCCTCAATTTGTCAAGGTATCTATAGACACCAACCCTACCGGGGCAGAAGTATATATAGATGATAGTTTTATAGGCATATCTCCTATAGACGCACAGGTTCCTTATGGACAGCATAAGATTTCTCTCATAAAAGAAGGATACAGTCCTCTTCACATTCCCGTGAGCTTGGATGAAACGCAAAAACAAAGGAGTTTCCTGTTTACACTGCAAGAAGCAGCGAACGAATAAGGATAATTTCAGAAAATAACCACAAGACGCAAAATAAAAGCAAGTACAAAGATTGAAACGGGAAGGATTGACAAAGACTTTTTTATAAGTTAAATTATACTTATTATTAATACAGATATTGGGGGGTATTATGATGGAATTTATGGAAAAATACAATCAGTGGTTAGCAGATGACTACTTTGATGAAGAAACCAAAAAAGAATTAAAAGATATATCTGGTGATGAAAAAGAAATTCAAGAAAGATTCTATAAAGAATTAGAATTCGGAACCGGAGGCTTAAGGGGAATCATCGGTGCAGGAACCAACCGAATGAATAAGTATTCCGTAAGAAAAGCCACCCAAGGCCTTGCCAATTATATCTTATTAGAAGATGCTGAAAAGAATAAAGAAAAAGGTGTTGTTATAGCATACGATTCAAGACGCTGTTCTAAGGAATTTGCTTTTGAAGCAGCTATGGTGCTTAATGGAAACGGTATAAAAACCTATGTGTTCGAAGAACTTGCGCCAACACCGGAACTTTCCTTTGCTGTTAGACATTTAGGCTGTGCAGCAGGAATTGTAATTACTGCAAGCCATAATCCAAAAGAATATAACGGATACAAGGTATATGGCAGTGATGGGGCACAGGTTCCACCACCTTACGATGAAGAAATTATCGATGAAGTTCAAAAGATCACCGATTTTAGACAAGTTAAAATAATGGACAATGATGCAGCAAGAGAAGCAGGACTTCTTGAAATTATTGGAGAAGCAGTACACGATGCCTACATAAAAGAAGTAAAAGCACAAAGCATCAATGGGGATGTTGTTAAAAAGGTAGCCGATGATTTCACTATCGTGTATACACCTCTTCATGGAACGGGTAATAAACCGGTTATGAGAGTTTTAAAAGAAATAGGGTTTAAAAATGTGATCATTGTACCAGAACAGCAAAATCCAGACCCTGAGTTCTCAACTGTATCCTATCCTAATCCGGAAGATCCTAAGGCATTTAGCCTGGCGATAAAGCTTGCAAAAGAACATAATGCAGATATCATTATAGGCACAGACCCAGACGCAGACAGAGTGGGTGTTTTGGTAAGAGATGAAAAGGGAGAATACAATGTTTTAACCGGAAATATGACAGGGGTACTTTTGACAGAGTACTTATTATCTGCTAAAAAAGCAAAGGGAACCCTTCCTAAAAACGGAGCTCTTATTAAAACCATCGTAACAACAGAAATGGTACGAGCTGTTGCTAAAGAATATGATGTGACTTTATTAGAAGTATTAACTGGTTTCAAATTCATAGGAGAAAAGATCAAAGAATTTGAACAAACTGGAGAACATGAGTATCTATTCGGATTTGAAGAAAGTTATGGATATCTCGCAGGAACCTATGCAAGGGACAAGGATGCGGTCGTTGCAGCGATGCTGGCATGTGAACTGGCAGCCGTTTATAAAGATAAAGGCATGACTTTATATGAAGGCTTGCAGGCATTATATGAAAAATACGGCTATTATAAAGAAGGCTTAGAGTCCATCACCTTAAAGGGAATAGAAGGACTTGAAAAGATTCAGTCCATCATGACCGCTTTAAGAAATGATCCGCCAAAAGCATTTGCCGGACTTCAGGTATTAGAATTAAGAGACTATGAAGAACAAATGGCAAAGAACCTGATTACCAATCAAGAAGCAAAGATTCATCTTCCAAAATCCAATGTATTGTATTTTGTTCTTGAAAACAATGCATGGTTCTGTGTAAGACCATCCGGTACAGAGCCAAAGGTTAAGTTCTACTTTGGTGTTAAAGGAAAAGATGAAGAGGATGCAAAAGCAATACTTTCTAACTTAAAAGAAGACGTAATGGAAAAAGTAAAACAAATATAACAAATACAACAATGGGGTTGCCTTTTTTGGCATCCCTTTTTTATTGCATACTCGCGCATATTGTATTTTATAAAATCCTCTTGCATATTTAAAACTTTGTGCTAGAATATTATCTTGGTTCTCGCAAATAATATAACTGTATATTACATACAGAGGATATAGATATTTTATTACTTTAAGGGGTGACATGATGTCCACTCATTTTTTACTGGATATTGCTATTATCTTATTATTTACAAAAATTTTTGGATTAATTACTAAACGTTTTAGTATGCCTCAGGTGCTCGGAGCACTTTTAGCAGGGCTTATACTTGGACCGGCAGGAATTGATCTTTTGCATGAAACAGAGTTTCTTTCTTCCGTTGCAGAACTGGGCGTTATTGTACTCATGTTTTCTGCGGGACTGGAAACCGATTTGAAAGAATTAAGAAAAAGCGGGAAGGCTTCCTTAATTATTGCAATCATTGGTGTTATAGTACCTTTACTAGGAGGAGCTCTCGTTTCTTTTATATTTAATAAGAATATACTTCAAGACATATTCATTGGGGTTATTTTAACGGCGACATCCGTAAGCATTACCGTTGAAACCCTTCAAGAGATGGGAAAACTAAAAACAGAATCCGGAACAGCTATCCTGGGAGCTGCTGTTATTGACGATATATTAGGTATTATCGCTTTGACTTTAGTAACCAGTACAGCTACTCCCAATGCGCCTAATATCTTTATTGTACTGTTAAAAATCTTAGGATTTTTTGCTGTTTGTATTGTAGCAGGACTTCTGTTTTATTATCTTTTTCAATGGCTTAGCCAACATGAAGGCAAAAAAAGAAGAATTCCTATATTTAGTCTTGCCTTCTGCTTGGTCTTGTCTTATCTAGCAGAAGAATTTGGTGTAGCAGATATTACAGGGGCGTATATCGCAGGTTTAATTTTGTGTAACACCCTTCAAGCCCATTATATAGGAAGAAGAGTGGAAATTATTTCATATATGTTTTTATCTCCGATCTTTTTTGCAAGCATAGGGATTAAAACTTCCATAATGGGGATGGATGGAAGAATTATTCTATTTACAGTATTAATTGTTGCAGTTGCTATTCTCACTAAAATAGTTGGTTGTGGCTTAGGAGCAAAATTATGCGGCTATACTTCAAAGGAGTCTTATAGAATTGGTGTGGGTATGATTTCAAGAGGTGAGGTTGCATTGATTGTTGCCAATAAAGGAGCAGCCGTAGGATTGATGCAAGAGGCATTTTTTGCACCTATCATTATTATGGTGATTATTACAACTCTTGTTACCCCCATATGGTTAAAATTTGCATATAGACATTAAGAGGTCTAATTTTTTATCTAAAAGCTAATAGGCGGCCGTTGGCCGCCTATTTTTTGTTACATAGGAAATTCCACCGGATTTCCTATGTAACAAAAAAGCCTCTGGGCAGGATGCGCACTCGCGCGTATTGTATTTTGTCGACTTTGCCGATCGCGCTCGGCGCGAGAGTTTCGCTTGCGAAACACTTTCTTGTAGCACAGATTCATGCCTTTACATAATATGGATTATGAGCTAAGTGAAGGGAGAATCCGTATGTTAAAGGTGGGAGATATAGTCGTTAGAAAATCCTATGGCGGAGATATTTATTTTCGCGTGACAGAAATAAATCCTTATGGAATGGTAAAATTAGTAGGTTTAAGTTATAGAGTTTTGGCAGATGCCCCATGGCAGGACTTACAAAAGGTTTATTACGGTGCACCAAATCCATACAATGAAATGGCTTTATTGCAAGCAGAGAAAAATGTGAGAGCGATTTTAAAAAAAAGATTATCAGAAGAAACTCAAAAGGTTGCAAGGGGCGAATCTATTTTAAAAAAGCCCGGGAAGGTTCTTCATTTAGATGGAGACCCAGAGTATTTAAAAATTTGCTTAAAATATTACGGGGAGCTAAAGATTGACGTCGTTGGGAAAACTTTAGAGGAACGGGAACATCCGATCCAGGTTTTATCCCTTTTACAGGAGCATAGACCGGATATATTGGTCATTACAGGGCATGATTCCATATCCAAGGGAGCAGAAGACTATAAAGATATCAACAATTATAGAAACTCCAGGTTTTTTGTTGAGGCGGTTAAGAAAGCAAGGGAATATGAACCTAATATGGATCAATTGGTAATTTTTGCAGGGGCTTGTCAATCGAATTATGAAGCTTTAATTGAAGCGGGTGCAAATTTTGCCAGTTCCCCTGAAAGAGTTATGATTCATGCCCTGGATCCGGTATTCATTTGTGAAAAAGTAGCTTATACCTCCATGGCTACTATTCTTTCGATCAATGAAATCATAGAAAATACTATCACCGGAATTAAGGGCATTGGAGGATTTCAGACAAGGGGCAAGTATAGAGAAGGAGCACCAAGTATTATGTAGTTTTTTGAAAGTTTTTTAGTTTGATTTTTTTAGCAAATCTATTGACATACTATCAATAATTTTGATATAATCAAAAATTTATTGACATTACGACTAACTTGTGATACACTAGGATAAGTGACATAGGATGAGGTGATGTAAGTGATAATTCGGCAGGATCTTTCCCAAATTCGAAGAGATATCGAAGGGTGTGTAGGTAATAAGGTAAAACTTAAGACTAACAAAGGAAGGCGCAAAACCGTCATCAATGAAGGCATACTAGAAGATGCTTATTCCAGTGTTTTTGTAGTTAAAGTTAAAAATACATTTGAAAATACCTTCAGAAGAGTTTCTTACAGTTACACGGATATTCTAACTCAAACAGTCGAACTTTCTTTTTATAATGAAGGGGATCAGGAACAAAGTCAACTTATGTGATTTTGTTCTTTTTTTTATTTTTCTAGTCATAAATGCCTTAGGATCACTCATACATTTTATATAGACAAAGGTCCTAAGGAGGTAAATTTATGTCATTAGAACTAATAAAAGAAACCATAGAATTTGATCAGCCTGTCCGCAGGGAAACTACGCAGGTTATTGTAGAAGAAGACCTTATTGTACCCGATATTAAACCGGATATAGCTAAAGTTTTAAAAGTTGATGGGAAAATTGAGCTGGAACAAGTGGAAATTTCTGCAGATAGACTTAACTTTAAAGGACAAATTAAGATTTATGTACTCTATGCTGCAGATGGCTCGGATAGGTTGGTACATAGTATGGCGGGAACATTGACTCTGGATGATTTTATTAATGTGGACGGAATCAAAAAAGATATGCTGTATACTATGGAATATGATTTAGAACATCTGGACTACACATGGATCAACAGCAGAAAATTAAATGTTAAAGCCATCGTTTCAGTTGGAGCAAAAGTATCGGAAAAAAGAAAGAGCGAGATTATAGTCAATGCCAATAGTCCGCTGCCTATTCAGCTTCAGATGCAGCCTTTTACGTTTTATCGAACAGCAGCGACCAATCAGGACAAAATGATTATAAAAGATGAACTTATGGTGCCTGCAGGAAAGCCTAATATTCAGGAAGTTTTAAAAACCGATATAAGAATTTGCAATAAAGAATCTAAGGTAGGAGACGGAGTCGTTTCTGTAAAAGGAAATCTTAATATCCGGACGCTTTACGCAGGGGCTATGGCAGAAAATGAAATGGATTATATGGAACATCAAATCCCCTTTAACGGAACCATAGAATGTCCCGGAGCAGAAGAAGGCATGCATTGTAATACGGACATCAAGATATTAAACCAATACATTCAAATCCGTCCGGATTTAGACGGTGAAGAAAGAGTTTTAGAAATAGAAGCTGTTTTACTCGTTCATATCAAAATCATTTCCATGGAAGAAATACAAATTATTGACGATGCCTATTGCCCGGGTAAAGAAATAAAGCTGAAGAAAGAAAGGATTCCTTATCAAAAGCTTTTAAATAAAAAGCGAGACAGCGTTACTCTTAAAGAGGTACTAAACCTGGATGCCAATGCTCCAAACCTTGCCTATGTTTATAATATACAGGCTAAACCCCATGTAGAAGAAGTACGTCTTTTAGATGATAAGATGATGGTAGAGGGTAGTGCCGATATCAAGCTAACTTATATTACAGAGGATAAGGAAAATCCTATTTATGTTTACGACGGAATTATGCCTTTTAGACACAGCATAGACTTAAAGGGTGTTTCCATAGATAAAAAGGCAGATGTGAGAGTCGATGTGGATGATATTTCATGCAATACCAACTCCGTAAGAGATGTTGAAGTTAAACTGACACTTCAATTGGATGTGGAAGTTATGGATGAACAAGAAATAGATATCATCATGGATATGATTGAACAGGATATTGATCCGGAAGTTCTTATGAACATGCCCAGTTTAATCATTTATATTGTACAAAATGGGGATACTTTATGGAAGATTGCAAAGAAATATAATGCCACCATTGAAGAATTAACAACTATTAATGATATTGAAAATCCTGAAAAATTATATCCGGGGCAAAAACTTCTTATCATTAAAAAAGTATTAACCGTATAGGGCTTGCACAGCAAGCCTTTTTTAATTGCATAGGAAATTCCTCCAGATTTCCTATGCAATTAAAAGCCCTACGGGCAGAATGCACACTCGCGCATACTGTATCTTGTAGGATTTGCCGACCGCGCTCGGCGCGAGAGTTTCGCAAGCGAAACTCTTTCTGGCGGGAGGATATTTGTTGACTTATATTTGGCATAATGTATATAATATAAAGTATACAAAATTCGGACTGCAATGAATAGGGTGAATAACTATGCATGAAATTGAGTTGAAGGCGCGGGCAAAAATTAATTTAACCCTTGATGTTATAGGTAAAAGGTCTGATGGATATCATAATGTAGAGATGATCATGCAAACCATCAACCTATATGATCAGATTACGATTAGAAAGATGAGAGCCCCAGGGATTAAGTTAAAAACGGATTTAAAATGGCTTCCGGAAGATGAAAGAAATTTAGCATATAAAGCAGCAAAACTAATCGTTGAAACATATAACATAGATCAAGGCATTTTAATTGAGCTTAAAAAAAGAATACCTGTTGCAGCAGGGCTTGCGGGTGGAAGTTCGGATGCGGCTGCAGTTTTTGTAGGTCTTAATACAATGTTTGATTTGAATCTTCAAAAAAATGAGTTGATGGATTTAGGAGTGAAACTGGGAGCAGATATTCCGTACTGTATTTTGACGGGAACCGCCCTGGCTCAGGGGATAGGAGACAAACTGACAAAACTTCCGCCAATGCCTTTTTGCCATGTAGTGATTGCAAAGCCTCCAATTAGCGTGTCTACTGCCCATGTTTATAAAAGTCTTAACTTAGAAGAAATATCTTTTCACCCCAATACCCAGGATGTTATTGAAGGCATCAAAAAAGGTGATTTAAGACAAATTGCAAAAAATCTTGGAAATGTATTAGAAAGCGTAACAATAAAGGAACACCCTATTATTGAGGATATTAAGAACACTTTGGTAGAATACGGTGCTCTGGGAGCACTGATGAGCGGCAGCGGCCCTTCGGTTTTCGGACTTTTTGAAAGCAATAAAGAGGCCCAAGCTGCAGCCAAAGAACTTAGATTACATAGTAAAGCCAAGGATATTTTTGTCACCACTATATTTAATAGGGAGAGATTATAATGGACAAAGACACACTGAACGTAAACTTAAACGATTATCTTCCCCTGAGGGATGTTGTATTTAACGCTCTTAGAAAAGCAATTCTGTCCGGAGACTTAAAGCCGGGAGAAAGATTGATGGAAAAGCAGCTGGCAGAAAAGATGGGGGTTAGCAGGACGCCTGTCAGAGAAGCCATAAGGAAGTTGGAATTAGAGGGCTTTGTAGTCATGGTTCCCAGAAAAGGAGCACAGGTTGCCGAGATTACAGAAAAGGATATTCAAGATGTTCTGGAAGTTAGAGGAGCCTTGGAAGAGTTGGCTGTTAAATTGGCCTGTAAAAACATGGATGACAAAGACTTACGCAGTTTAAAGCAAGTTATGAAGGAATTCTCCGAGGCGTCTAAACGAGATGATTTAGACGGGATGATTGAGAAAGATACAGAATTTCATGATATCATTTTTAGAGCCACTAAAAATGAAAAGCTTATTCAGATTGTAAACAATCTAAGAGAACAAATTCATAGATACAGGGTAGCTTATTTAAAGAGTTTTGATGACTTTAAAGTGATTAATGAAGAACATGAACAAATTGTATTTGCTATTGAAAACAGGGACGCAACTTTGGGAGAAACAGTGGCGGCAAGACATATCAAGAATCAAGAAAAAGCAGTAATTCAATTTATAAGAAAAGGAACAGCGAAATAAGGTCTTCAGGTATTACCTGAAGGCTTTTTTTATTGCATAGGAAATTCTGCTGAATTTCCTATGCAATAAAAAGCTCACCGGGAAGAATGCACACTTACGTGTATTGTATTTTGTCGGCTTTGCCGACCGCGCTCGGCGAAAGAGTTTCGCGTGCGAAACTCTTTCTTGTATTGCAATGAATAAAATAAAGGAAAACTACAGAAAATGAGATACAAAACAAGGAGAAGAGGAAAATAAATGGAGTTGATCTTAAAGAAATTTGTCAGCATTTATTCCATATGGCCAATGCTCTTAACGGTTGGTATTGGAATGTTTGCTTTTTTTGTAGATTATAGGAGTCTAAAGGAGAAGGAAAATCTAAAAGAAGCTAAATGGGCTAAACGGATTGGATTAGTCTATATGATCGGAGGAGCCGGCCTTTTTATTTTTATTAAGCTATTAAGTTAACTTGGAGGAATACTATGAAGATCTTAAAGCAATGGTTGGGCAATAAACATCATAAAGGACAATGGGAAGATGAATTCCATGATGAAGAGAACAAAGTGACGATTCCTCTTTCAAAGGATTTAGAAAAAAATATTAAAAACTTAGAATTGCTTTTTAAGGATTGCGGAGATTTTGTAAAAAGAAAATTTCCTGTAGGTGTTAATAAAGAAATCAATATGTATATTGCTTATATCGATTTAATGATTGATCGCCGTATCATCGAGGAATCTTTATTGGAGCAGCTCATGCTGCAAGTACGAAGTGTTCCGCCTCAGATGGATAAAATTAAGTCGTCCATTTATGAATTTATCCGAGACGGGGGAATTGCCACTGCGGACATTAAAGAAGTAGATACCTTAGATGAAGCGACTTTGGCAATTTTGTCAGGAGACACGATTTTACTCATTGACGGCTATGCCAAAGTCATAGTGGTTGCTACCAAGGGCTGGCCTAACCGGGGCATCCAGGAACCGGATTCGGAAGTCGTGGTAAGAGGCCCTAAAGAAGGCTTTAGTGAAGCTCTTAGGATGAATACAGTTTTAATCAGAAGAAGAATCAGGGATACCAAGCTTAAAGTTAAACAGCTTCAAGTAGGCATTAGAAGCAGAACAGATATCGCACTGATGTATATAGAAGATATCGTGAGAAAAGATATCCTGGAGGATGTAGAAAAACGTTTAAAGGATTTTAAGATTGATGGGATTATAGACAGCGGACATTTAGAACAGCTTATAGAAGACGATTGGAGAAGTCCGTTTCCACAGATTCAGGCAACCCAAAGGCCGGATAAAGCGGCTTCTGCCATCCTTGAAGGAAGAATTGCCATTGTTGTAGATAATACACCTTTTGTGCTGTTGGTTCCAACGACTTTAAACAGCTTTTTTCAATCCTCGGAAGATTACTATCAGCGTTGGAGTATTATGAGCTTTACGAGAATGATTCGTTATATTGCAGGCTTTTTTGCAGCAGGAGCCCCTGGCCTTTATCTGGCATTAACAGATTATCATCCTGCTATGATTCCAACACAGCTTACCATGGCTATTGCTGCTTCAAGGGAACAAGTTCCTTTTCCTTCAGTGATAGAAGTGGTCTTAATGGAAATGGCTTTTGAGCTTTTGCGGGAAGCAGGGACAAGGCTCCCGGGGCCCATAGGCAGCACCATTGGAATTGTAGGAGGTCTTATTATAGGACAGGCTGCAGTTGAAGCAAAGATTGTAAGTCCCATTGTAGTCATTGTGGTATCCGTTACGGCTATTTCCAGTTTTGCAATTCCGGATAATGCGTTAACTGTAGGCTTTCGTCTGGTAAAGTTTTTAATTATTGGTCTGTCGGCATTTATGGGCTTATATGGATTCTTACTTGGAGTTTTAATTGTACTTATTCATCTGGTTTCTCTAAAGAGCTTTAATATGCCCTATATGTCTCCCTTTGTTTCTGCCGGCATCAATCAATACGAGGATATAAAGGATTCAATTTTTAGAGTACCGACATTTATGATGAATAGAAGACCTATCTTCTCAAGTCCCGATAAAAGAGTACGATTAAAAACTAAGAAAAAAAAGAATGAGTAGGAGGACATTATGTTTTCAAAAAACGATAAAGTATCCATTCGTCAGGTAGAGATTCTACTCATTTTAGACTTAACCAGTACTTCTGTGCTTTCTTTTCCAAGAACGGCAGCAGAAATTGCTAACCAGGATGCATGGATTATTCTGATAGGAGCAACTCTTCTTGCTTTTTTATTTGGATATATTATCACAAGAGTGACTAAGCGCTTTCCAGGGGATACTTTTGTAGAAATTTCTTCAAAAGTATTATCAAAACCTGTAGGGATTTTACTAAGCATTCTTTTTTTGGGAAAACTCAGTATTACTATGGCTATGGAATTAAGAATTTTTGGAGAGTTAGTCAAACAGGTTCTGCTTCCTAGAACGCCTATTGAAGTGATTATGGCATCTATGCTTCTTATATGTTCTTATCTGGTGCGAAAGGGATATGAATGTAAGGCAAGACTTGGAGAAATCCTTATCTTTATCATTTTTATACCCCTAGTTATTATTTTACTGTTTGTACTTCCTGATACAGATTTTTCTAATTTAAAGCCTTTTCTTACAACTCCCCTTCCACAGCTTTTAAAAGGAAGCTATTTTTTAGCATTTCTCTATACGCCCATGGAATTTATTTTAATGGCGGGGCCTTTGATTAATAATCCTAAGAAAGCAGGGCGGATTACTTTTACTGCTATCGGATTTGTAGGAGTTTTGAATGTAGTATTAGCAATTATTACTATTGGCGTCCTGGGAGCTATGGGAACAAGACAGCAAATATGGCCGGTTATGACCTTAATGCAGATCATAGAAATCCCTGGGGCATTTGTTGAAAGACAAGATGTCCTCATGATGATTTTTTGGATTTTATCCGTATTTTCCTTTATTAGTACATTGATGTATTTTATCAGTTTTATCATAACAAGAATCTTAAAGGCAGAAGAACATAGTTTTTTAGTGCTTCCTTTGGTTCCGATTGTATATTTAATATCCCTTATTCCGGATAATATTGTAGAGGTCTTTAACTGGATTGAAATTCTTGTTAAATACTTCAGAATATTATTCTTGTTGCCGATTCCTCTTCTTATTTTAATTGTAGCCAGGTTAAGAAAGCTGGGTGAGTCCATTGAAGAAAAATAAAATTTTAATTGTATGTATCCTTTTAAGCATATTCTTGCTTACAGGATGTTGGGATAGTATGAGTATTGACAGAAGAGCATTTGTTTTGGGATTAGGGATAGATAAATATATTTTTGATGAAACAAAAGATGAGCCAAGTCTAAATACTCATTGGACCAAGTACAGGATTGCTTTTTCAATTCCCAATATTTCTAAATTCGCAGGAGAACAAGGGCTTACCGATGAGCCAAAGTTTGTACTGGTCAGTACTGGTCCAACATTTTCTAATACCTATAAAGGAGTGGGAGGACGGCTTAATAAAGTACCTTATTTTGGACACGTCAAGTCCATCGTATTTGGAAGTGAACTTTTAAAAGACAAGGTTCTGTTTAAAGAAGTTTTGGATACCCTTCAAAGAAATTCCGAGTTTAGCAGAAGTATTCCTATAGTAGCGATTGACGGAGCCGCGGATGAAGCGATTAAAGCGGTTCCTCAGAGTAATCCTCTGCTGAGCATTTACATTAATCAGCTGATTGAAAGCAATAAGAGTGAGACTCTGCAGTTTAAAAAGAAAGACTTAGGAGAGCTTCTCCAAAATTTCCAGGAAGATAAGATGACGATGATTCCAAAGCTCACAGTAGGAGAAAAGGATATAAAAATTGCCGGAGCAGCCATTATTAAAGACTATGAATTAAAAGGATGGCTGAATGAGAGAGAAACCAGAGGGGCTCTTTGGATACAGAAGAGAAACCAGAGGTTTGAAGTCAGTGCGCCTTATGAGGACTTTCATGTAGCATATCATGTATCCAATGCAAAATCAAAAATTAAATTTGGCAACAAAGAGGATGAACTTTCCTGTCATATTGATATTCAGGCAGAAGGGAATCTTGATGAATTTATATTGGATAAAAGTATCCTTAGCACAAAAGAAATAAAAAAAGTTGAAGAAGCCATCGCAAAAGTCATTAAAGATGAAGTGCTTAATTCCCTTAAAATCCTTCAGGAAAAATACCAGGCTGATGTTATTGGGCTCGGTAAAGAATTAGAAAGACAACATCCAAAGGAATGGCTAAAAGTTAAGGATAATTGGGAAGAAGTCTTTGAACACCTGCCTATTTCAGTGAATGTTAATATATTTATTCGTCGTGTAGGACAATCAAAATAGATTCTTTTGTATAGAAAGATTATAACTGGAAATACTAAAAATAAATTGAAAAGGGGGAATTATGATGAAACTACTCAATTGGTTTAAGAAAGAAAAGAACTTTTTATTTGCATCGATTATTTTAGGGACATTGATTACAGGAATCATTCTTCAGTATTCAAAAGCATATTCAGAAACAATACAAACAGGTATCGCTGACAATGTTATTCGCTTTCATGTTATAGCCAACAGCGATTCAGAGGAAGACCAGGAGTTAAAGAAAGAAGTAAGGGATGCCATTTTAAATGAAATGAGCCCTATTCTTTCGGAATCCTCTTCAATTGAAGTATCAAGAGAGCTTCTTATAGAAAATATGGACAAAATGAAAGCTATTGCAGAGGATGTAGTCGCACAATGGGGTAAAAACTATTCCGTTAAAGTTACTCTGGGACCGGCAGTATTCCCTACTAAGCAATATGGAGATATAGTTCTTCCAACAGGAGAATATGAGGCCCTTAGAGTCTCGATTGGAAAAGGCGAAGGCAAGAACTGGTGGTGTGTTATGTTTCCACCCCTCTGCTTTGTGGACGTTACCCATGGGGTAGTACCTGAAGAAACGAAGAAAGATTTAAGAGGCGTACTTAATGAAGAAGAATATAAAATAGTCACTCAAGCCAGATATGAAGAAGAGGTTCCTGTTAAAGTAAAACTGAAAATTGTAGAATGGTGGCAAGAAAGAAAGTATGATAAAAAACATCAACTTGTAAAAAAAGAATTATGAAAAAATCATAATTCTTTTTTTTGCTATTGCAAGGAACACTACTTTTGATTAATATTAAATTGTTTTGTTTATTATTTTATTGCAAAGAATTGGAGGCAGGCGGTTGAGAAGAATAGATCATACAAAGACCCCATTATTTACAGCATTAAAAGAACATATGAATAAAGACGTTATACCCTTCCATGTACCGGGGCATAAATATGGAAGAGGTAATCCGGAACTTTTGGAATTCTTCGGTGAGAATACTATGAAAGCAGACGTAAACGGGATGGAAGACCTTGATAATGCCTGCAATCCTATTTCAGTCATAAAAGAAGCCGAAGAATATGTAGCAGACGCCTTTGGGGCAGAAGAAGCCTTTTTCCTGGTGAATGGGACAACTTCCGGAATACAAGCAATGATTATGAGTGCCGTAAGACCCGGAGAACAAATCATTATTCCTAGAAATGCCCACAAATCTACAATAGGAGGCATTATTTTAGCCGGTGCAATTCCAATCTATGTGCCCTCAGAGATTAATGAAGAACTGGGGATAGCCATGGGCGTATCAGCAGGGGTAATCAAGAAGGCTTTGGAAGTACATGATTTTGCAAAAGCCGTATTTGTTGTCAATCCCACTTATTACGGGGCAGTATCAGACTTAAAATCCATTGTCCGAAGTGCCCATAGAAATGGTACAGCGGTTTTAGTGGATGAAGCCCATGGGGCCCATATGCATTTTCATGATGAATTTCCTCTGACGGCTATGGAAGTCGGAGCAGATATGAGTGCATGCAGTACCCATAAAACCGGAGGAAGCTTAACTCAAAGCTCCGTACTGCTTCTTAGAGGCAATATGATTGAAAAAGAAGTTGTAAAACAGGTGTTAAATTTAAACTTCACAACCAGTGCGTCCTATCTTTTGATGGCTTCCATTGATACTTCGAGAAAACTCATGGCAACACAAGGGGAAGCGATGCTTACGGAGACCTTAGAACTTTGCAGATATGCCAGAGAAAGATTAAATGAAATAGAAGGGGTTTATGCTTTCGGCAGAGAACTGGTAGGAACTCCGGGCTGCTTTGATTTAGATGAAACAAAACTTGGCATTCATGTAAGAAGGCTTGGCATTACTGGTTTTGAAATGGAGAAAATCCTTAGAAAAGAATACAATATCCAGGTGGAGATGTCAGATATTTATAATGTCATGGCGATTATCACTCTAGGAGATAGAAAAGAAGACATTGATAAACTGGTTGATGCAGTGGCTGATATTGCTAAAAAACAAGGAGTTCATGAGGTAAAGAATATTGTTTATATGCCGGATATGCCGGAGCTTATCGTATCTCCAAGAGACGCTTTCTATAGCCCTAAAAGAGCGATTCCATTAGAAGAATGTGCCGGACATATCTGTGCAGAAATGATTATGGCATATCCTCCGGGAATTCCTATTATTTGCCCGGGAGAGAGAATTACAAAAGACATCATTGATTATGTAAAGTTGTTAAAAGAAGAAGAGTGTCAAATGCAAGGAACGGCAGACCCCTATGTAAATTATATAAGAGTTCTTGGAAGAAGTGTGGGAGAGTAAAGCAGGTACAATTAATCGTACCTGCTTTTTTGCGTTTAAAAGGATAAAAAATAGATTTTAACAAATAATACTATCAGTACTCTTATAAGGCTTTAGGAGGTTAATCATGAATACCAGAAGAGTCATACTGATTGTATTATTTTTTATCATGATGCTCAGTACGGGTGCTGCATTCTTTACAGAATACATCACACCCGATGCAGTAGAAGCCGCTACATATACCTGGGGCTCAGAAGGCTCCACCGTCAGAGAAATTCAAACCAAATTAAAACAATGGGGCTATTATAATGGAACCGTTGATGGGAAGTACGGCTATCAAACCTGGCTGGCCGTCAGAAAATTTCAGGAGAAAAACGGAATCAAAGTAGACGGTATAGCAGGGCCTGCCACCTTAAGTAAAATAGGAATTAATACGGGAGGAGGAAGTACGGCTTCGAACACAGTGTATTCCTGGGGGGCCAGGGGAGAAACGGTCAGAGAGATTCAAAGAAGGCTTAAGAACTGGGGCTATTATGATGGAAGTGTTGACGGCGTATATGGCTATGGAACTTGGGCTGCCGTAAAGAAGTTTCAACAAAAAAACGGTCTAAAAGCAGATGGCGTAACCGGTACTTCTACTCTACAGGCATTAGGAATTGCCACAGGAAGCACTCAGGGTTCCGACAGCAGGAATGTATATCTTTTGGCGGCCGCCATTTATGGAGAATCAAGAGGAGAGCCTTATACAGGACAGGTAGCTGTAGGAGCGGTTATATTAAACCGAGTAAGGCATAGCTCGTTCCCTAATACCATTGCCGGTGTTATTTATCAGCCGGGGGCCTTTGATGCCGTAAAAGACGGACAAATCAATCTTACGCCCAATGAAACGGCTTATAAGGCAGCAAGGGATGCTCTAAACGGTTGGGATCCTACCGGAGGCTGTATCTATTATTGGAACCCTGCAACAGCAACAAGTAAATGGGTTTGGTCAAGACCTATCATTACTCAGATCGGAAAACATGTATTTGCGAAATAATATAGGAGGTAGACTATGGAGTTTAAAAAGATTCTACTTATTATCCTTAGTTGTGCCATGGTAATCAATTTGATATATGCCGGATGGATTTATACGGTAACCCCAAAAAGTATAGAAACGGTTTCTTATACCTGGGGATCAGAGGGAGAGACGGTAAAACAAATACAGCAAAAATTAAAACAGTGGGGTTATTTAAAAGGCAATGTAGACGGTAAGTACGGCTATCAAACCTGGGAGGCGGTTAAAGCCTTTCAAGCCAAGAATGGCTTAAAAGCTGATGGTATCGCAGGAGAACAAACCCTTGAAAAGCTTGGTATTCAAGTGGAAAAGAGTACGAAAAATCAAGGAGGG
Organism: Candidatus Epulonipiscium sp.; assembly: GCA_012519955.1. Taxonomy (GTDB): domain Bacteria; phylum Bacillota; class Clostridia; order Lachnospirales; family Defluviitaleaceae; genus Defluviitalea; species Defluviitalea saccharophila. Next base: position 4,228 of record JAAYPH010000173.1, on the reverse strand, counting down.
GGAGGTGCTACGGCCAATGATAAAGATGTAAGACTGATGGCTGCAGCCATTCATGGAGAAGGAAGAGGGGAGCCTTATATAGGACAAGTGGCTATAGGAGCGGTTATATTAAACCGAGTTCGCCACAGCTCCTTTCCAAATTCCATAGCCGGAGTTGTCTATCAACCGGGAGCCTTTGATGCGGTATCCGATGGCCAGATTAATTTAGAGCCTGATGAATCTTCCCTAAAAGCGGCAAGGGATGCTCTAAATGGCTGGGATCCCACGGGTGGTGCGATTTACTACTGGAACCCTGCAACGGCAAAGAGCAAATGGATTTGGTCAATACCCATTACTAAAAGGATAGGAAAACATGTTTTCGGTAAAAAATAGAGGTTAAGAAAGAGGTGAGTTCTTTGGGAGAAAAAAATAATAAATTATTAGAGTGGAAGAAACGCTTATCCAGTGTTCATATGTATAGTATTACGATCGTTGCTCTGGCCCTTGCTTTAGGCTTTGGCATCTACCAGTATAAGCAGAAGCTAAATTATAGGCAGTACTTACAAAACCGCTTTCAGCAGGCTTTCTATGAAGCTGCAACTTATGTAGACAATGTAGATAACTTGCTGGCAAAAACAAAACTCACAAAAGACCCGGAGCAAAGTGCGCCAATCTTTGCTCAAATCTGGAAAGACGCAGCTGCAGCGCAGGAAAATCTGGGAGAACTTCCTTATCAGCATGCCAGTGTTTCCAGTGCATTAAAATTTCTATCCCAGCTTAGCGACTTTTCTTTCTCTATGACCAATAAAGCCATTGATGGACTTCAATTGGATGAAGAGGACTGGGAAAAGGTATCAAGGCTTCAAATGTATGCCCAAACCTTATCTAAAGAGTTAAACGATATTAAAAAAGACATTAACGATGGAAAAAGAATTGATTGGGAAGAAGTAGAAAAAGGCGGGGAAGAAAAATTAGGGAAAGAAGGAGCAACTAAAATAACAGGTTCTTTAGCAGAAGTGAGCAAGCAGTTTCAAGATATGCCCCAGTTAATTTATGACGGACCTTTCTCTGACCATATCGAAAGAATGGAACCCAGAATGACCAGGGATAAGAAAAAGATTACAAAAGAAGAAGGGAAAAAGGTTGTAGAGAAATTTATCGGAAAGGATAAAATAGCTTCTATCAAACCAACAGGGGAAACGGATACAAAAGTAGAACATACGATTCCCGTTTACAGTTATGAAGTGGTATTAAAAGATCAAAAGGATCCCACCATAGCCATAGACGTTACGCAACAAGGGGGATTGGTCCTTTGGATGCTTAACTACACCGATAAAGATACTTCCGGTAAAGAGCTTACCCTGGATGAAGCACGAAAAAAAGCAGAAAAGTTTTTGGAAGAAAGAGACTATCCCAATATGAAGGCAAGTTATTATGAAAAGGTGGATGGTACGGTCGTTATTAATTTTGCGCCACAGGAAGATAAAGTCATTATGTATCCGGATTTAATAAAAGTAAAAGTATCCATGGAAGATGGAGAAGTCATCGGGTTTGAATCCTTAGGCTATATTATGATGCACCATGACAGAAAGCTTCCTGAGATTAAACTTACTCAAGAAGAAGCAAGAAATAAAATCAAACAGGACTTTAAAATTAAGAAGGTCAACTTGGCTGTTATTCCTCTAGAATCTAAGCGAGAAGTACTGTGCTATGAATTTAAGGGAGAATATGAGAACAATCCGTATATCGTTTATATTAATGTGGAAAGCGGAAAACAAGAAAAAATATTACAAATTATTCAAAGTAAAGATTCAGTCTTAACACAATAAGGAGTGCATATTACGGCACTCCTTTTATCATACATAAAAATTTTCCAGTTAATAATATTACTTGAATTCGCCAATACAAAACATTAAAATGATATGAGATAATGCATTATGTATTTTTATATATTTTCTACATATTCATTTATCCTAGTGGATTATAAATCATACAATAATATTATATTCATAATTTGAAAAGAGGGATTGGTGTGAACAATAAAAAAACAGTTGTTGTGCTATTTGGAGGACAATCATCGGAACATGATGTCTCCCTGGTATCTGCAAAAAATGTCATCAGCAATATTGATACAAATAAATATTTTGTCCTTACCGTTGGAATAACTAAAGAGGGAAAATGGATGCTCTATAATGGACCTTTAAATCATATTGAAAATGGGACCTGGGAGAAGCTATCAACCCCTGCTTTTATAAGTCCTGATGCAACCAAGAAAAGCCTCATAAAAATTGTAGGCGATAAATATAAGGCGATTCCAATAGATGTAGTATTTCCCGTACTCCATGGTTTATATGGAGAAGATGGAACCGTTCAAGGATTACTTGAAATGGCGAGAATTCCTTATGTAGGCTGTGGTGTTTTAGCTTCCAGCGTTTCCATGGATAAAGTTTTTACAAAGATTATCGTAGAAAAACAAAATATCGATCAGGCTTCCTATGTCGTTGTTTATAAAGAAGAATTAGATGAAATAGACAAAGCGGTGTCAAAAGTAGAAGAGGGTTTAAGCTACCCCTGCTTTATTAAACCTTCTAATGCCGGATCTTCTGTCGGTATCACAAAGGCCCATAATAGAGAAGAACTTATAGAAGGACTTAAAATAGCAGCAAAGCATGACAGAAAAATACTCGTAGAAGAAACCATCATTGGCAGAGAAGTAGAGTGTGCTGTATTAGGAAACAGAGACGTTAAAGCATCTTTAGTTGGAGAAATCATTCCGGCAGCGGAATTTTATGACTATGATGCCAAATACAATAACAGCGAGTCAAAAACCATTATAAACGCAGATCTTCCGAAAGAAATCGTAGAAGAAATAAGAGATAAGGCGATTCGTATCTTTAAAGCCGTTGACGGTTCCGGACTTTCAAGAGTGGATTTTTTTGTGGAAAAAGGTACAAATCGTGTAGTCTTTAATGAAATCAATACCATGCCTGGCTTTACCTCCATCAGTATGTACCCTATGCTTTGGGAAAACATGGGGCTTTCAAAGCAAGAGCTGGTTCATAAGCTTATTGAATTAGCTTTGGAAAAGGAAGAAAACTAATGGAGAAGAGGAAGATATATGGATCAACGTCCCATAGGAGTATTTGATTCAGGAGTTGGAGGACTTACAGTAGTCCGTGAAATCATGGATCAGCTTCCCAATGAAGAAATTATTTATTTCGGGGATACGGCAAGGGTTCCTTACGGAAGCAAGTCCAAAGAAACTGTAACCAAATATTCAAAACAAATCATTAGATTTTTAATGACTAAAAATATTAAGGCAATCATAATAGCCTGCAATACGGCAAGCTCCAACAGCTTAGAAGAAGTTCAGCGAACCTTTGATATTCCGATTATTGGTGTAGTTGAGCCGGGGGCAGTGATGGCTTCTCGTACGACAAAAAATAATCGAATTGGGATTATTGGAACGGAAGCAACGATTCGCTCTAAAAGCTATGAGAATGCTATTAAATTGCATAATAAAGACATTCAGACCTTTTCGCTGTCTTGCCCCCTATTCGTTCCTTTAGCAGAAGAAGGCTGGACCAATAATGAAGTGGCATATTTAGTAGCCAAAAAATATCTAGAGTATTTTCATGAAAAGCAAATTGACACATTGGTGCTTGGATGTACCCATTACCCTCTCCTTAAAGATGTGATTCAGGAAGTGGCAGGGCTAAATGTCAGCTTAATCAACCCGGCACTGGAAGTTGCAAAAAATTTAAAAGAACTTTTATTACTTAGGGACGGCTTACGAGATTCTTCTGAAAGTCCCAAGCATTCTTTTTATGTCAGCGACAATACAACAAAATTTGAGCAAATAGCAGCAATTGCCCTAAAAAAATCGATTCCCCATGCAATAAAGATTGATATTGAGAGATACTAAAGAAGAATCCATGGGTTTTTGGGTTATCCTTGTCAATACAGCTTTTTGTCGATATAATTATACTAAGATTGAACGAGGAGTGGACCTATGGAAAACACAACAACAGAGAAAAAAGTACTTATTTCAATATTAGGTATTCAACGATACGAAGATTATGAGGATTCCATTGAAGTAGTAGCACCGGGACGTTACTATGAAAAAAATAATAAAACCTATATTACTTATAAAGAAAGACATGAAGGAGAAACTGAAGATACAACTACTACCATTAAAATAGACGGACAAAAAGTATCTGTTATGCGCTTTGGAAATATCAATTCCAAT
>JAAYPH010000172.1 GCA_012519955.1 Candidatus Epulonipiscium sp. | reverse complement strand
AGACATAAGGGAACCTTCTTTCTTATGTAGTATTTATTGTGGGCACTTTAAATTCTACAAGAAGTTGGTTCCCTTTTCTAGTATTAACTAGAGAACCGAGTTTACACAAAATATTTTATACTACCTTGAAGTATTTTAGCATTTATAGTATAATAGTAAAGACTATTATTGTAGAATCATATTGTAGGAGGAAGAGTGATGGAAGAAGAAATCAGCTTAAGGGAGCTTATAGAGGTTCTTTTAAAAGGGAAAAAATTAATTGGAATCATTACAGCGGCTGCTGTTTTACTTTCTGCGGTTGTGAGTTTTATCATACCTCCGGTGTATGAGGCAAGAGCAACACTTTTGGCAAACCCCATAGGGTCTCAGCAGAGTAAAGAAATTACGAATAGCAATGATGTATTAGATACGATTAGCCAGTATCCTGAGATGACGATAGAAACCTATAAAGAACAGTTTTTGAATTCTGAAGTGGTACAAGCTACGATTATAGATTTGGACTTAAAAGATTCAGAAGGCAATCCCATGAAAATTCGTTCTTTAAGAAGAAAAGTTACGTTGGAAGTAGTGGATAAGACGAATCTTATCCGTGTATCTGTAAAAGATGAAGATCCTGAATTGGCTGCAAAGATTGCGAATTCCCTCAGTGAGAACTTTATTAACTTTATTACGAGAATGACTAAAAGAAAGGGAGAACAAGCAGTACAAGCGATCAACGAACAGTTAGAGGCAACTAAGAAGGCACTTGATGAAGAGGCCAAGAAGAAAAGAGATTATTTAAAGAGTGCTAAAGATATTGAGGAGCTTAATCAGGAAATAGCTACGCTTAGAGATCAATTGACCTTGTACAAGCAAAAGTTAATTGATACGGACAAACAAATTCAATCGGATATAAAAAGCCTGGAGGCTTTAGAAAAAAGCGGTATAAAATCTACGAATATTAATATTGGAGCGATCAAAGCAAAAATACAATTAAATGAAGTACAGGGGATAACGAATGGACAGGAAATAGAGTTTGATATTTCTAATTCTTCTGCTTTAGAAAGTGCTATGTTGTCAGCCCATAGAACCCAAATGGAGACAAGGTTGATTCAGAATATCTCAGAAAAAGAAGTTTTGGAGCAAAAGATAGAAGAAATTCAAAATAGATTGACGGAACTTCGTGCAACTTTAGCAACAGAAGAATATAAATACAACGAAATTATGAGAAATTATGAATTAGCAGAGCAGTCCTTCGAAGCATATCAAACCAGAAAAAATGAAGCAGAACAAAATGTAGCTGCAGATATTGGTAAGGCAAGTATTATCGTATCCACTCCCGCAGCAGTTCCAGAAGCACCCACAGCACCGAATAAAATGCTTAATATAGCGATTGGATTTGTTCTTGGATTAATGATAGGGGTATTTGTAGTTTTCTTTAAATCCTATTGGGAAAATACAGAAAGTAAGTAAATCAATTAATCGCCTCATTTACAAAGGGGCGATTTTTTAATTGCATAGGAAATTCCTCCGAATTTCTTATGCAATAGATTTTAAAAATATTTGTGGTGTATTGAATATTCTATAAGGTTGATGTCAATAATTCAAAATAAAATAAATATCAAAGGAAGGATGAATATGCTTAGGAAACTTTTGGCAATCTCATCGGCCTTATTGATACTAATGCTATTGAGCTCTAAAACTTTGGCTGAAGAAAATACTGTCTATTGGGACGGAGGCGGAAAAGACAACAGATGGATGGAGCCATTGAATTGGTCCAATAATAAAGTCCCTCAATCTCAGGATCATGTTATTCTGGACGGAAGATGTACTAAAAATATAGAGATTAATGAGAAGGATAAAATTACTATCAAGTCACTGACGATAAAAGAGGGTTATACCGGAACAGTTACTGCCAATTCTCCTGAGGAATTTAGAATCCAAGGGAAGGTACTTATTGAAAGCGGCACCATTCTATGGAAGCAAATAGCAAAGGAAAAGAGAATTATCTTTGAAGAGGATGTAAAGATTAAAGGAGGCTTTGTTGAACTAATAGGCGCTTATAAGGTGGCTAGAAATTTTACTTGGGAAGGGGGAATCTTATCTGCCAAAGAAGCAGTTTTTGACATATATCTAAGTTATAGTCGTCATTTTGATATAGGAAGCAACTCATTGATATTAAAGGCTATCAATATTTATCATGGGGTTTCTCCTGAACTACTTCAGTTCAAAGGCAATATTACGATATGCCATGATTTTAAAATTGATGCAAATGCTATTGTTCAAGTTACCGAGCATTCCATATTGGATTTAAGTAGGATTAATAAAAGCAGCATTAATATGGATAAATTAAAAGCCGATCCGGGCTCAAAAATAATAATCATGGAAAACAATAAAATGAATTTGAGAGATTTAAAAGATATTTATTATTCTGCAGAAAAGAATCTTCTTCGTTTAGAAGGGAATATAGATTTCGACTCAGCAAATAAAATAGTTCTTAAATATACTATTGATAATGGCGAAGAAAACATATTCTTAGAATTTACAGACGATGAAGAAATTAAAAATTTTAGAAGTGATATAGTCTTACCCCAAAAATTAGAAGAAGGAAAGCATACCATAATTATTTGGGGAGAAGATGATAGGGGTTATTGCTTTAATGTAGGAAGTATGGATTTTTATATAGATAATACACCACCTTCAGGGAGCATCAGGACAAGTCTTAAGGAGGATACCAATGAAGAGGTATTAATATATCTTACGGCGAAAGATACAGGAGGCAGCGGATTGTCAAAGATAACTCTTCCTAATGGGGTGGACAAAACTATATCGGGAACTGTATATGAAATGGTATATACAGCCAAGGAAAATGGAATCTATCAATTTACGATCAGCGATCGAGCAGATAATTCAAGTGAAATATATGCTGTTGTTGAAACCATCGGCACTATTGGGAATGAAGTAGAGGAGATAGAAGAAATTAGAGAGGACGAAGAAACAGAAGAAGAAATGAAAGACGAGGAAATCGAAGATAGTATTGATGATGATGAAGAGTTAGCGGAAGAAAGGGATGATGAAGGGATAGAAGAAAACATTGATAAGGAAGAAACAGGCGATGAAAGGATAGAAGAAATAAATGAAGAAGAAATACAAAATGAAGAAATAAAGGATGAAGAGGCAGACGACGAAGAATTACAAGATGAAGAAACAGAAGATGAAGAAACAGAAGATGAGAAAATAGATCATGAAGAGATAAACAATGAAGAAATAGAAGACGCAGACATAAAAGATGAAGATGTAGAAGATATAGAGATAGAATACGAAGAGGAAGAAAAAGAAGAAATAGAAGATGAAGAAATAGAGAATAAAGAGTTAGAAACCGAGGAAATAGAAGATGAAGAAACAGACGACAGAGAGATAAAAGAGGAGAAATCAGAGATCCAAGAGATAGAAAATGTAGAAATAGAGGACGAAAAAATAGAAGAAAAGATAGAGAATGAAGAAATAAATCAAGGAAAAATTATCGATAAAGAAATAAGTGAAGATACGTTACGAACAGATGACATGTATAAAAACAAAACATCAGTAAAAAATTCTTTAAAGCAAAATAAAGATACCAGTAGCCGCCCTAAAGAAGAGATTAAGAATTTTAAAATGCGAATCGATATCCTGCGACGTTTACTTAATATATTCCAAAGAATCTTTACCCTAAGAATTGGGGATTTTCGGTATGGTCTGAACGGATAGCCTTACGAAGGATAGTCATCTTAGATTCTGTCGGATCTGTACCAAATGAAAAAGGATATTTTGCATCGCACATGGAGCAAGT
>JAAYPH010000171.1 GCA_012519955.1 Candidatus Epulonipiscium sp. | reverse complement strand
TTATAGTCATAGTAAAGCAAGATGAGCCTGTCCAACTCAGTACTAAGCTTGTAAATTTCTTGAAAGTCTTCTTCTTCTACGATCAATTGATTTAGCTTTTCTCGTAGATGATCAATCTCCCCGTAAATATTATTCATTTTTTCACCTCATTTTTAAAAAAATCCCCATTATCTAATAAATTTATCTCTTTTTTTATCTCTCTTTTTGTATGATTATTATAATACGTTTTCAATGATAAATCAACATATTTTTACACATTTTTCCCATTTCTATATTTCTTTTGTATTTTTTCTTTTATAAATCAGAAATGCAATTGCACATACAATTAATATTCCGGACAATAATTGAGAAACGGCAATCCCTGTATTACCTATGATAAGCTGATCCGCCCTTAGACCTTCTATCCATACCCTTCCGCAGCCATAACCAATCAAATACAATAAAAAAACTTCTCCTGTAAATCTTTTTCTTCTTCTGTACCATAAAAGAAAAAGGAATATTCCAAAGTTCCACAGGGATTCATATAAAAAAGTGGGATGTACCTGTATATATTCTATACCATTATAAATACTTATATTGTTCAAAATATCTTCTGTGAGCCGTTGTCCAACATTCTCTCTCATAAGACGCATTGCAAAAGTCGAATTCGTATATCTTCCGAAAGCCTCTTGATTAAAGAAATTACCCCAGCGTCCAATAGACTGACCTAATATTAAACTAGGGGCAGCAGTATCTGCTAGTAAACCAAAGGATAATTTTCTTTTCTTCGTAAAAATCCAAGCAACTAAAATTGCCGCCAAAACACCTCCATATATGGCCAAGCCGCCTTCTCTAAAGGCGAAAACTTTTAAAAGATTATCCTTGTAGCTTTCCCAGGAAAAAATAACATAATACAATCTTGCTCCTATGAGTGCTGCAATCAAAGCATATAATAAGAAATCTATATAATCTTCGGGGTTTTGATCCGTTCTCTTTGCTTCCCTAAGTGCAAGAAGAAGTCCGCAAATCACTGCCGAACCTATAATGACACCATACCAATATACAGGAAAACCGAAAATGTTAAAAGCAACTGAATTCAATTCGTAAATTTTAATGTTTAAATGTGGAAACCACACCTCAGGCATTTTATCCATCTTTACTCCCCTTTTTCTTTAGTTTATTCAATGCATATTTAATTATAATTATTTTTCTTTAAAATGTAAAATAAATTCATTGGCCATAGCTAAACAATAGGAGTGATCCTTCTAATAATGGAGCCCAGTTCTTCAGCTAATCCCTCTATAGGTTTACCCTTATTTAGATCTTGCGCTATAGAATTGATTCTTTTAACGATTTCAGGGGATACTGTGACGGAGGCATTTTTTAATGAAGCATCTGCTGAATAAGTTTTTTCTTCAATTAATTTTTTTATTTCATCTTCTTCCTTATCCTTTACATTAGAGTCTAACTCTGCTCCTACTACAGCAGTATTGCCTGTAACAATAACAGTGACTTTTTCTACCTTTGGAAGAGCCTTTATAACTTCAGCAATATTTTTAGCTCTTTCACTACTATACTTAATATCCCAGATAGTGTTTTTTTCAACTTGTTCCGGGATATTGTAAGGAGTGGTTCTTTTAAATTCTTCCATTAAACCTCTTGTCTCTATTTTATTTGGACTGTATTGATCTTCATTTATATTTTCAATCCTATTTTCTAAGGATCTCGTATTGATTGTATTATTTTCACTACATCCAGTTAAAATAAAGATACAGATCAAAAAAATAAAATATTTACTTTTCGACATATTTCCACCTCCAGTATTAGTGTTTGAAAAAACAAAAATTTTTAACGTAGAAAAGAATGTTCATTTCACCACAGATTTCATTACATATTAATTCAGCATACGAATAAAAACTTTTTTTAATAAAATAATAAGATTAATTTCTTTTATTAATGGAAAAGCTATGGTAAAATAATCACAAGTATCTAAAAATTATTAATATTGATAGGAGGAATTGCCATGCG
>JAAYPH010000170.1 GCA_012519955.1 Candidatus Epulonipiscium sp. | reverse complement strand
GTGGATGACCTCCTTTTGTTTTTAGATTGGCTGGCGAAACCAATTCTATTGTAACAAAAGGAGGTTTTTTATGTCATACTTACCGCTAAAAGCTTTTCAGAACTACCTGCACAGCAGGTAGTATTCTAAAACACAAAAAAAGCACATAATCGGTATGATTATGTGCTTATGTTGTTTTTCGTTCAACTAAACGGATCGGTAAAATGTTTTCTAATTCTACCTGTTTGCCTTCAATTTGATCGATTAAAACTTTTACAGCTAACTCTCCCATTTCTTTAATAGGCTGCTGTACTGTAGTTAAAGGAGGTACTATAAAAGAAGCAAAACTAATATCATCATATCCTACGATTTTTATATCTTTAGGTATTTCTTTACCCACTTCATTTGCAACATGAATGGCAGCAGTTGCTATCATGTCGCTGCTGGTAAAGATACCATCTATGTCCGGATGATCTATGAAAAGACTATATATCAGCTTTTTGTAGCTGTTAAAAATATCTAATTTTGCTTCCTGCACAATATACTCCACATTTCTGCTGGATGCAACATCTACAAAAGCTTGATATCTTTTGTTTGCCGGGGTGTTAATTTCTAAAGGTCCGCTTATATGTGCAATCTTCTTGCACCCTTTATCTATGAGAAGATTGGTAGCAAGAAACCCTCCATTATAGTTATCAGATGTTACAAAAGGTATATTGTTCGACAAATATCTATCTAACGCCACAATGGGGAATGAGGGAGAAAGATAATCTGAAGTATCTATGGTATGGCTTCCCATGATGATCCCATCTACTTGGTTTCTTTTTAACATTTCTACGTAATCTTTTTCTTTAGCCATGTCCTGGTATGAATTGCAGATTAAAACTTTGTATCCTGCTTCATAAGCATAAGACTCTATGTAACTCGTTAACTCAGCAAAAAACGGATGGGATACATTAGGAAGAATCAATCCGATTATATTAGATTTCCTCCTATACAATGAACGGGCAAGCTCATTCGGCTGATAGTCCAATTCTTTCATAGCGTCATAAACTTTCTTTCTTGTGGCATCACTAATATATCCTCTGTTATTTAATACTCTCGAAACCGTTGTTACGGTAACTCCTGCCACCTTTGCTACGTCTTTTATTGTCGCCATAATTCAAATCATCCTTTTACAAACATAGTCACCATTGTTAATTTTATCATAAGGATATGAAATTGTCCATGTAATCAGGCTATCTATAGCTATGTATTTCCAGATGATTTTGACCTATTCATTCAGATGATGTATTCGAGAATTTCCCCTTCATCATTGGCATATTCTATTCTTGATTGATTGGTTTCTAAATCTATAAACAATGTACAGAATTTATCATCCTTCTTCCAGCTAAGTCGAATTTCGTTATCAGGACAATCAATCACATTAAACTCCCCATCAAAAGCAGGATATTCATTTCTGAATCGGATCAGCTTCAGGAGTCTTTGTACGACCTCTTTTTGAATGGACTCTTCGATCTCATTAAGGGTATAGTTATGTCTGTTCAATGCCCGTTTTTCTCCGGTTGCTTTGAAACTTTCATAATCATTTTCTCCCGCTAAAAGACCAACATAATAAACTTGTGGAACTCCAGGAGCAAAAAACTGTATTGCCCTTGCGGCTAAATAAGCATCATCATTACAGTTAAGGGCGGAGTAATATGTGCAATCTATTTGGTGAACATCAAAGCCATCTTTATCCTTATGTTCATCGGATACTATTAGACTAAGTTCTGCACCTCTTTCAACACATAGATCCACTACTTTTCTTGCATCGCTTATATTAAGCAAATCATCCAGATCCGGTTTAACCGGAATTCCGTCATGGCAATCCAACATTGTAAATTGATTATTAGGACGATACTTCAGATATTCGCAAAGTCTTTTACTGGATTTTAGGATGAGTGTTTCTAATATGGTGTAAGGAAGAATAAAATCATAAATCCAGAATCCTCGCTTCGCTAATTTATATTGTGTCAAATAGTGCGCATGAACTTCCGGCAGCAATTCAATACCTAAAGAATCTGCCATTTGTTTAATCCAATCCAGGAATTCATAGATTTCCGGTTCCACAAAAAAGCAGCTGGTTCCAAGCTTTTTTATGACATATCCAACAGCATCCAGCCTTACTATCTTTACATTGTTCTTACTGAAGTTTGTAAAGAAATCTGTTAAAAGCTGTTTTGCCTTTTCAGATTTTATATCTAAGTCAATTTGCTCTGACGGATCGGTCTTTCCAAAAGTAGTCCAGACCTTTTCTTCTTTGCCGGTGCTTTCTATGGTAACAACAGAATAAGGCACCCTCCTTCTAAGAAACATTTTATTAATATCCTCTTGTACCGGATTCCCATCTTCCCAAAGTTTGTCTAAAGTAATAAATAAATCGGCATACTCCGACTCTTTGCCTTTTTTCAGGAAATCTTGAAAATACACCGACTCTTTAGAAATATGATTCACCATCAAATCTAACAGAACATCAAATTTTTCTCCTATTTTTTTGATGTCATTCCAAGTACCAAACTTAGGTTCTATTTCAAAATATGTAAGAGGAGCAAATCCCCTGTCACCCGAAGAAGGAAATGGGGGTAAAATATGAACGCCCCCTTCAAAAATATCTCTGAAATATTTTAATAGTACATCATGAAGAGTTTGCAGATTTCCTCCAAGGGAATCCGGATATGTAATAAGCTGTACCTTATTTTTTAATGCCATATTGAAAATCCCTCCTTTTATACAGTACTATAATTTATACATCCTTTTTATCTCTTCAATCTTTGGCATTTCAACAACAGCCCCCAGGTTCTTTAGTTTATAGGCACTGACTGCAAAACCTAAATCCAAGGCTTCTCTGATGGTATAACCTTTTACAATGCCTGCATAAAATCCTGACCAAAAAGCATCCCCTGCGCCAGTGGTATCAACGACTTCCGTTGCTAATGTATCCAATTTTATTGTTTCTTCTCCGTTGGAAACGATCGCTCCCTCAGCCCCAAGCGTCATAATCACTAACTTGGCGCCTAAGTTTAAATACTTATTAATTTGATTCGTAGGAGTATCTTTTCCAAACAACCGCTGAGCATCATCCTCAGAAGGTTTAATGATGTCTACTTGACGAATCATTTTTTTCACATATTCTGAACCGTCTTCTTCTTTTTCCCATAACATCGGATGATAATTGGGGTCAAAACAAATAAGAACTTTATGCTCTTTCGCAGTTTTAATGATTTTTTCAATCGTATTTCTTGAAGGCTGTCTTGAAATTGGCCAACAGGAAAAATGCAGAATCTTTGAATTCTTTACAGCTCGTTCCAGCGTTTGGGTATATTCTAAATGATAATCTGCTTCTCTATAAAAAATGGGAATAGGACTATTTTTACTCTTCGATACAACAACTAAACTGGTTGAAAATTTAGTTTTCTCAACGCAGCTGCTATCGATTCCTGCCTCTTCTAAATGATTGATTAAAAAGTTTCCAAATCCATCATCTCCCACAGCAGATGCAACGACAGAATGAATACCCAGCCTTTTTGTATTCATAGCAATATTTGCCGGTGACCCTCCAAAGAACTTATTAAAGTGATCACAGCTAAAGTCATCACAATAGTCGGAGGTAATCATATCTATAAGTAATTCTCCTACTGCCAGAACATCATTTTCTCTATGTGGAAAATCAATGGTTTCGTTAAACTTAAACATTACTACACCTGCCTTTACTGTCTATTGATCCAATCTATATTAATCGTTTAACATATGTTGTATAAGAATAAGCTATACTCGACCTAAAATATAGCTTACAAATTTCTTCAACATTCTTCCCTCACAATTATAATACAATATCCCATTTTTCAAGGGACAAGATGGCACTTCCCCCTTTTGAGAAGGCTTTTATATGAATAGCATCTTCCCCAGGGTAAATTCGTCCACTCATAACCTTTTCTCCATTATTAAGGAATATCTCTACAGAAGATTTGTCTACAAAAATTCTAAGGGATAGTTGGTTATTGATTAAATCCATGTTCGTTTTTCTTTCACCCCTGGGACCTATACCAGAGTGATCTCTATTGAATTTAAATAATTTATCTTTGACACTATAGGATAATACTGTTTCTTCGTTTTTGCTTGCACGGAGTTTGAACCCAAATTCTTCTGAATTTTTTGGTTCAAAAACCGCATTCAATTCATAGCAGTCTCCGGTAGTGTTTAAAAAGTTTTCGCCTATTAACTCTAAATATTCCAAAATGTATTGATTTTGCCTGTATTTTTTAATTTCATCTATGGGTTTTAAAAATAATTTATTATCTTTTAAAATCACTTCTCTAGGAAGAGTCATAGCCCCTGCCCAATGATCTCCTCTGCTTTGTGTGGGCATTTCAGATTCCCACATATCCATCCAACCTATCATGATTCTTCGCCCTTTATGGTCAATGGCAGTTTGTGGAGCATAAAAATCAAAACCATAGTCAATAGGAGCATATTTACTGGAAGTAAATATGCCTTCTTTTAGATTCAGTTCACCTATAAAATAAATTGATGAATGCAGATTATGATAATCATTTCCTTGGGCTTTCATATACTGCGGAGATACTATTAAAATATCTTTGCCTTGAAGTTGAAATACATCAGGGCACTCCCAATTCACGCCCGTGTTTTTGTCCCCTTTTATGAGAATATTTACAAATTCCCAATGCAATAAATCTTTAGATTGATAAAGAAGAACTTGACCTTGATCTTTTCCATCATTTGACCCTACCAACATGTAATAAAAACCCTCGGCATAAATGACCTTTGGATCGCGAAAATCTTCTTTACTGGCGTCTTCTGGAATTTGGTCAATGCCCAATATAGGATTACCTTCATATTTAATAAAATGAATTCCGTCTTTAGAATACGCCATGCCCTGAGTTTGCCTGTACTTTGACTTATCCTGATTAATGTAAGAATGACCGGTATATATCAGGAAAAGCATTCCGTCCTTTTCAAGCGAACTGCCTGAAAAACAGCCGTCCTTGTCAAATTCCGTATCGGGAGCCAATGCTATTGGCTGATACTCCCATTGAATTAAATCATCACTGGTTGCATGCCCCCAATGCATTGGTCCCCATACCGATTCATAGGGATAATGCTGATAAAACAAATGAAATTTGTCCCTGTAAAAAATAAACCCATTGGGATCATTTATCCAACCAAATTCCCCCATCAAATGATAGTTTAATCTATATTGGGTATTCAGTTTGGATTTGTTAGCCTTAATAAACTGATCTGCTGCTTTTGTTTTTGTGTTCTCCATTTATCATCATTCCTTATATCTACTTTATTGAGCCCTGTAATACGCCGTTAATAATGTGTTTTTGGGTAAATAAATAGAATAATATAACAGGTAAAATGGTTAAAATTAAGCCAGCCATAGCCAATCCATAGTTTACAGTATATGTACCGTAAAAATAGTAAGTGGATAATGGAAGCGTTCTTTGAGTGGGTTCAATCAAAATTAATGAAGGAAGCAAAAAGTCATTCCATATCCATAGTACGTCTAATATCATGATTGTCATGGTGGTGGGCATCAACAGAGGAAATACTATTTTCCAGAAAGTCTGCATTAATCCACAGCCATCGATCATTGCCGCTTCTTCAAGCTCTACAGGAATACTCTTTATGAAACCATGATACATAAAGACTGCCAAAGAAACTCCAAAGCCTATATACATATAGATAAGTGACCATTTGCTGTTTAGCATGCCAATGGAGCCATAGATACTTACTAAGGGAATCATAATGCCTTGAAAAGGAATAATCATTGACAGTACGAATACAAAGAAAATAATTTTGTTGAACATCCATTTCTTTCTTACGAGTAAATGGGCTGTCATTGAAGAAAACACAACAATGAGTATTACGCTGAATATGGTGATAATGAGTGAATTCACAAAAGCATGGGAATAATTCATTTTTGTGAACGCTTCAAAATAGTTGCTTAAACTATAGTTTTCCGGAAGTCTCAATGGATTGGAAACAATCTGAACCCTAGTCTTAAAAGAATTAATGAGTACCAACACAAAAGGTATAATGTACAATACCAAAACAACACTTAAAGCCAATGTTTTAAGAACGTTGAAAATGAGCTTTTTGTTCTTCATACTATGCTTCCACCTCCATCTTTTTACTGAAATATACTTGAATCAAAGTTATTGTCGCAACGATTAAGAATAAGAAAAATGCCTGAGCCTGCCCAACTCCGTAGTCTTGTGATAAGAATGCCTTATTGTACACTGTCATGGATATCAGTTCCGTACTCTTAAAGGGGCCGCCTTTAGTTAAAGCCAGATTCACATCATAAACCATAAAAGTTCTTTGTAAAGACAGGAATATACATACTGTAAAAGAAGGAACCATCATAGGCAGAATAACATTGATCAATCTTCTAATGCTTCCAGCGCCATCTATACTTGCTGCTTCTATAATATCTTTTGGAACATTCATTAATCCTGAAATATATATAATCATCATATATCCGGAATACTGCCAAACCCCTACAATAACCAGTGCCCAAAATGCCTTGTCAGGATTGGAAAGCCACGAGGATGAAAAAATAGGGAGATTGAAATTATTTCCTATATACACTAAAACATTTGTGAAAATAAACTGCCATATGTATCCTAATAAGACACCTCCAATAAGGTTAGGTGTAAAGAATCCACTTCTAAACAGGTTTTGTCCTTTGACTCCACTGGTTAAAATAAAAGCCAGTAAAAAAGCCACAGCATTCGTTAGAATTACGGTAAAGAACACATATTTAATGGTTAATAAAAAAGAGTTAAAGAATGTTTGATCCTTAAAGACTGATAAATAGTTTTGAAACCCAATGTACGAGTGAGTAGATGAAATACCGTTCCAATCAGTAAAAGTCAAATATATACCAAAAAGGAAAGGTAAAATGATTACTGTTATAAATGCAAAGGTAGCGGGTCCTGCAAATACTAAGTATGTGCCTAGTTTTTTTATAAAACTTTTTTCCCTGTTCATATCAACACCCCTCCAGTCAATCCTTATATAGGGAATATTTAATAATGGATAAGCAGTATTGCTTATCCATTATTAAAATTTATTCTGTAATATGTTATTTCACATTTTTCCAATATGTCTCAATCTCTTCAATTAATGCAGCTCTATCAATCATATCTGCTAAGTATTTTTGCATTGAAGCACCTACTTCTGCCCAATGATCTGCTGGCATGGTTGTCATAAATTGAATCATTTTTCCGCTGGTCATATATTCTTTTATAGATTTTGCCAAAGGATCTTGAGGTTCTAAAGTAATATTATTAAATGCAGGAATGATATTCGCTTTGTTTACGATCATGTCTTGACCTTTTTCGCTGTATACCAACCATTCTAAAAATTGTTTTGCAGCAGCCTGTTGTTCTTCACTGTTATTTACTTTGTCAATTCCTATGTATTTGGTTACACCAACAGGAATACCTGTATTTCCGTAGTCATCTGGGTTATTACTGATTGGTACCGGCATAAATCCAAATCCTTCATTCACTTGAGCAAATTCATAAATTTGAGGCCATGTCCAGTTACCCATGAACCAGAATCCTACTTCTCCGGAACCCATAGCTTGTTGATTGCTTTCATATGTAGCTGCCAATGGATCGTTTTTATACATATTGTATTGTTTCATCATATCAAAAGTATCCATTAAGCCGTTAAAAGGCTTGTTAGCTTTTAAGTCTACACTACCTGCTTTTAAGTCATTTAAGAATTTAGCAACATCCGCAGAATTACTGGATTGTGTAGCATAAGATATTGGTAAGAAGTGACCAGCCAAGGACCAATCCATTGGGGAAATTGCTAATGCTTCAAATCCTGCAGCTTTTACTTTATTAAAGGCATCCTCTAACTCTTTTGTTGTCTTTATAGCTGTTGGATCAACACCAGCTTGATCTAATATCGCCTTATTATATATAAAGCCTGCACCTTCAACTGCAAATGGGAAAGCCATTACCTTTCCGTCAAGGGTTACATTGTCCAAGCTATTATTGGCAGCGTCAGAAATCCATTTTTCATTGCTAAGATCTAAAAATTTATCCGCTAAACTTGGAATATCCACTGGGTCTAACATTGCCAATGCAGGAGCATTCCCTGCAGCATACATAACGGATATCTTTTCAAAAGGTGATTGGCCTGCATCAGCTACTACTACGTCCAATTTAATATTTGGATTGTCTGCAGTGAAAGCTTTGGCAGCTTCTTCTAATTGAGCTTGTATTTCGCCTTTTGAATTGAGCATTGTAATTTCAATGATTTGATTTTTTCCTGATGGAGATGAAGAATCTGTTTGCGTATTTCCTGTCGCCTGTTCCTGTTGAGATGTTCCAGCGGTATCCTTTGATCCGCATCCAACCATTGCTCCAATCATAAGTACAAGAGCCATTAATAATGACAAATGCTTAAATCCTTTCATATTTACCCCTCCATATATTTTTTATATTTGATTTCCACTTATTTTGGAAATCTTAATTACAGTTTCATTATACAAACACAATTCATATATGTCAACCGTTTGATATAAGATTTTTATATTTTTTTATTTGTGTTAACGATTGACATTTGTATAATTTATATAATACGTAAAATAAAACAACCGTCTTTTATGAGCAAATCAAAAAATTAAAGACGGTTGTTGTTTACTGTGACATATTTAGATTTTAAACCGGAGCATAGATGCCTTGAGCCTGCTGGTCACTTCCGTCAGGTTTTTAGCCAATATTGCTAATTCTTCTGCAGAACTTGCCTGTTCCTGGCTGGTAGCAGTAACTTCCTCAATAGAAGCCGCATTTTCCTCGGTGATGGCCGCAATTTGAGCTATGGAACTGACTGCTTTTTCTTTTTGCTCCTCAATATTTTCTATTTTACTGCTTATATCTTCTATCTGTTTAATAATGGTTTGCATACATTCTGCCATTTGAGCAAAGGCATGGTTTGTTTCAAAAACAATATTCCTCTGTTCTTCGAATATCTTATCGGACTTTCTGACGATAGAAACTGTATTTTCCGTCTTGGATTGGATATGATCAATAATTCCTGTGATCATGCCTGTAGCATCTTTAGTTCCTAACGCCAGTTTACGAATCTCTTCCGCTACAACCGCAAAACCCTTCCCTGCTTCCCCCGCCCTGGCGGCTTCAATAGCTGCATTTAAGGCAAGGAGATTGGTTTGTTCGCTAATCCCTGCAATAGCCTTAACAACTTTGATCACTTCTTTGGTTTCTTTGTCTAAATGCATTATTTCTTCATTAATTTTATTGGACGAATGAAGAGCATTTTGAGTTTTTTCATTAAGGGCTTTCATAATATTTGCCGCATAATCCCTCGCTGTTTCCACTTGATGTATTCTCTGCATAATCTCTTCTATTCTCGCAATAACATGATTAATATTCTTTGCCAGATTGTCCATTAATAAATTAGTCTTTTCGGCTTGTCTTGCTTGT
The DNA here is from genome assembly GCA_012519955.1 of Candidatus Epulonipiscium sp. GTDB lineage: Bacteria > Bacillota > Clostridia > Lachnospirales > Defluviitaleaceae > Defluviitalea > Defluviitalea saccharophila. The sequence goes on along the minus strand of JAAYPH010000170.1, from coordinate 7,247 downwards.
TCCGTAGAACCTTCCGCCAATTCGTTAACTGCAGTAGATACTTGAGCAGCAGCTGCTGAAGATTGCAAAGACGAATTTCTTATAACATCCGTATCACTTTCCACCTTTTCTCTTACTTCATCTACTTGCGTAATTAATCTTCTGATATTTTCGATCATTCTATTGAAACTATAGGATAGTTTCCCGATCTCATCATTACTACGGATAGATGATCTTACGGTTAAATCCCCTTGTTCCGCTTTGCTCATAAGGTTCATGATGTTTTTTAAAGGTTTAGAGATACCAAGAGCTATAATGATTCCCACAATTACAGATACAATGATACATACCATCACTATACCAATGATACTGTGTTTAACGATTTCCATTTCTCTCATAAGAGAGGAAACCCGTTCACTGGTTACGATCTTCCACCCACTGCTATTGGTTGTATAACTGATAAGATATCCCGAGTCCGTAAAATTGCCGGATTCATTTGAAGCATATACTTTATCTAAATATGTATCCGTTAATTCAGTTCCAATCTTTTTAGTATCTAAATGAGAAATGATTTTTCTGGTTTGGTTAAGCAGAAATATGTCTGCTCCATTTTCCAAACCTATATTCTGAAGAACAGAATTTATTTCATCAACACTGATAAAAAAGGTTATAACCCCTATATTTTCAAGGGTTTTCAAACTACGAACAGGTCTTAATAAATATATGTAATCATAAGAATCATTAAATCCTGAAAGCCAGACAGTATTCCCATCATTGTTTTTTACACACTCCAAAAACTGCTTCCTAACATCATCCTTGCTGCCAGCGCTCCCTCTGGTATAATCATTTCCAGCGCCTATAGCTTCTCCATTCTCTAAATATATATAGATCCCTTTTATGTAATTATTAGAAGACATCATGGAATTCAAATTTTTCTGTATTGCTTTAAAAGATTCCAATCTTTTCATAGAATTGTCATAGGTACTTTTTTCTAAGATTTCTATATATTCTATATTGGACACAAACATCATGGACATGTTTTCGATTTCTTTCATTTTTAAATCAATGTTTGAAGATACCTGTTCAACCATCTTCTTTGAATAAAAGCCTACTTCATTTTCCAGGGTACTCTGGGCATTCATATAAGCAAACGCCGCAGTAAAACTCAAAGGGATAACGCTCAAAAGGATAAAAGTTATAATAAGTCTTTGCGCTATGCCTATTCGACCGAAAAGCTTTGGAAGTTTCCTAAAAATATTAAATTCTATTCTCATACTGTCCCCCCTCAAAATTTTATACCTACACCTTTAAAGTTTCCTTCTAAAGTTAAAATTAAATAAAGAAATAAGCCCCTAAATTCTTTATTTATTTCTTATTATACATTTACGAAATATATATGTCAAACGGTTGATATGTATTTTTTATATTTCTTACGTTGTGCAATCCGTTAACATATGTATAAAACTAACAAATAGATTATTGCAAATTCTTTATTCATTAACAGGATACAACTTAACAAAAAAAGATAGGCAATCATATGAAATGACTGCCTATCCCTATCTAACTCATTCGATTAATTGATTTTTCAACTTCTTCCGGCACCATGCCGCTGGCATCAATAATTGGAACTTTTGTAGATGTTGTTTGAATGCCCATAACATTTTGATCCATACCAGTTACGACAATAGCATCTACATTGCCTAAATTTTGAACTGCATTTTCTGCACTCGTATCAAATTCTTGGACATTATATCCTTTACTGCTTAGATAGTCTTTAATTGGTGATAAACCTTTTTGAACTCCAATGTTTTTCATACTCATGCCTCCTTTATGATTATTATTTCATATGGCATGAGAGTCTATTCATTCATTTAAAATTTTAATCCTTTTAATTTATCTTTAAGAATGTCTCCAATGGTAACACCATCTTCTTCATTATTGGTATACTGCATTACTTCTTCACTTGCTCCATCTTCTGCTTCACGAATGCTAAGGCTGATTCGCTTTTCTTCTGGTTTTATTTCTAAAATTTTTGCTTTAACTTCATCTCCTACAGAAAGAACTTCTGTAACCTTTGCAATATGCTTATCGGTAATCTGAGAAATATGAACCAAGCCTTCCACACCAGGTTCAAGTTCAACAAATGCTCCGAAATTTGTGGTTCTAACCACTTTACCTTTTATAATGTCATTTACTTTATATTTTTTAACCGATTCATTCCATGGATCTTCTTTAATATCTTTTAGTGCAAGGGAAATTCTATCTTTCTTTTCATCAAAATCCACTACATATACTTCTACTACATCCCCTACAGCAACAACTTCTTTTGGATCTAGAACTCTTTTCCATGATAAATCGGATAAATGAATTAATCCGTCTACGCCGCCTAAATCAACAAAAGCACCAAATTTAGCTAATCTGGTTACAACGCCTTTTCTCTTTTCTCCTTTTTTAAGGGTTTTCCATATTTCTTTCTTTTGAAGTTCTCTTTCTTCTTTTTCAACTTCTTTTCTAGATAATACCACTTTGCGGCTTTCTTTATCCAATTCTATTAATTTAACTTTTAAGGTTTTTCCAACATAAGCATTTAAATCTTCAACATAATTTACTGAAAGCTGGGATGCAGGGATAAATGCTCTTATACCTTTTATTGGTGCTACAACTCCACCCTTTACAACTTCTTTTACAGTTACTTCAAAAGGAGTTCCTGATGCAAGATAATCGTTTAATTCATCCCATACTACCACTTGGTCTGCTTGTTTTTTGGATAAAATAACATTTCCTTCTCCGTCATCTACCTGAAGAATTACTACATCTATCTCATCGTCTGGTTTTAGAAGATCTCTAGGATCAATATTTTCATCATCTGAAAGTTCTTCTTTAGAAATAATTCCATCTGCCATGTACCCTATGTTTACCAATACTTCATCTTCATTAACTTTAATAACTTTTCCTTTCACGATATCCCCAGCATGGATTCTCTTCATGGATTTTTCGATATCATCCATCATTTGTGCCATAGTCATTTCTTCAGTATAATTGTTTTCCACTTAAAACATCTCCTTATCTATGTAAATATTAATAGTTAATTAATATAATACACCATAATTTAAAAATTATAAAGCATACATACTCCATCATTCTGTTTCCTCAATACTAAAACTTAAACCACAATTGGTAAATAATAAATGCAAACAATATGATTACAAAAAATTTAAGTACAAATAATATAAGTACAAAAATACAGAGAGAAAGGATACAAAAAATGATTCACATTGAAGAATGTTGGACCGCTGTAGATCAAACCGGTTACTACGGAATGGTTTATGATTCTATGGAAAATGCTTCTTTCGTAGAAAAAGAAGATCCAAATTTTAAAGTTACCAAAGGCTACAGACTTGTAGATGAAAACGGTAATCCTGTTCCTGATACAGAAAGTATTTATTTCGATTTGACTGAGGCGGAAGAAGCATTACAAAGTATAAATATAGAGCAGCTGTTTTAAAAATCTTTGAGGGTACTCAAAGATTTTTATATTTTGCTTCGGTTAATTTTATATCCAAATAAGCCTCCGCAGAACCCACCTATAATATGAGTAAGCTGCGATACGGCGTCTTTATAAAATAAACCGGCTATAACTTCTTTTCCCATAAATATGATGACAACAATAAGCAATGTTAAAGGAATTGTTCCCTTCTTAATATTGGCAAAAGAACTTAATAAAATCAGCATGAATACAATGCCGCTGGCTCCAAGCAGTGCTGTTTTAAAAAATAGGATATTAATGATTCCTGTAACAAAGGCTGTAAAAACAATCATAATAAGCATATTCTCAGAACCATATTTTTCTTCCAACATAGGTCCTATTAAAAGGATTAATAAAAAGTTATTCATATAGTGTTCCCAATTCGCATGTCCTAATACATGACCAAAAAGTCTTATGTAGAAAAGAGGGTCTTTTAGAGAACTTCTATAAACAGAAAACAGCAGCATCGTAGAGCTGTTTTTAGTCCATTCTCCTAACAAATAAACAAAAAACGCTAAAAAAGTAAAAGTCAAAATTACCGGCGCATTGTAATGAATCTTTTTAATCATAATACTCCCCCATTATTTACCTCTTTTTTTCTTTTTCTTTGCAACGGAAAAACCAAAAGTACCTAAGGGATTCGTTAAACCGTAATATGTACCATGAGAATAGCAAATAGGTTTGGACTGATCCAAATGAAATTTTTTATTCTCGTCTAAATAGTCCTCATCTACGTTTACCGCTAATACTTCAGCTAAAAACATATGATGAGAACCTAAAGGGGTTATGCTCTGTACTCTGCACTCAATGTTTACAGGACTTTCTTTAATTAAAGGTGCACCTACGATGCTTGCTTCCTGTGGTGTCAGATTCATTTCTTTAAATTTATCCACATCTCTTCCGGATCTTACGCCACAATAATCCGTTGCACGAACCAATTTTTCTGTAGTAAGATTAATCACAAATTCCTTCGTTCTTTCAATCATTCCATAAGAGTGCCTTGAAGGCCTTAAAGAAATATATGTCATCGGCGGATTCGTACAAACCGTTCCTGTCCATGCTACCGTTACAATATTCATCGTACCGTCTACATCTTTACAAGTAACCAAAACCGCCGGAAGCGGATAAATCATGTTTCCTGGTTTCCAAGTAATCTTTCCCATGCGCTTCTCCATTTCTTTATTGATAAACAAATTCTATTAAGTATTTAAATTTATAATTATTATTCCTGTATCTATAACTCTCATCACTTCTAAGTTATCTTTTAATAGAAAAATATCTCTTTTAAATGAGTCTTCAATACATTTATATTTTATCATAATCCGTCTCTACAAATCAAAAAATCACGTCAAAAAACGTGATTTTATTTCTTTTCTTCTTGAAAAAGCGGAGAATATTCCTTTTCTTTTTCTATATATTCCTGTGCTGCTTCATCTAGTTTTTTTGGTTCTCTTTCTCTTTTTTCCTGATTCAATACCCCATCTTCCATTTGAATCAGTTCCATTTCTCGTCGTGTAAAACTCATAGCATCACCTCATATTAAGTATTTGAAAGTTCATATGAAGTTATACTATGCCATTTTCAAAGTATGTAAGTTTTCATACAGGGTAAATTGAAACAAAATATTATTATACTCTTTCAGTTCCCCTTCTTCAACTAATTCCCAATCTTCTTTTTGATCTAAATTTGGGAAATAAGTGTCTGCTTCATACTGATTTTTAATCTTTGTAACATATGCCCTAGAGCAATATGGAAGCAGTAAAGTATAAATGCTTTCCCCTCCTATAATATAGATGTCATCGTGATCATAATCCTTTAATCTCTCAAAGAGCTCATCAAGAGAATGACATATAATGGCTCCATCTACGGCATAGTCCTCATTTTTAGTCAATATAATATTGATTCTGTCTTTTAAAGGCTTTTTATTCGGGAGAGATTCAAAGGTTGTTCGGCCCATAACAACCACTTTTCCCATAGTTTTTTCTTTAAAATACTTCATATCTTCTGGGATTATTTGGAGTAAGTCGCCTCGGCACCCAATACCCCAATTGTTATCCACTGCTACAATTAAATTCATATGATTCACCTTTCTACACTGCCACCGGAATATTTCTAATGGGTTCTCCGAATTCATACCCTTCTAATTTGAAATCGTCCACTGTAAAATCATAAAAATTCTTAATCTCAGGATTGATCATAAATTTAGGAGCAGGATAGGTTTTTCTTTCAATTAATTCTTTTACGATGGGAATATGTCTGTCATAGATATGGGCATCTGCTATAACGTGCACCAGTTCTCCCACTTCTAATCCACTTACCTGCGCAAACATATGAACCAGTACGGCATATTGGCATACATTCCAGCCGTTAGCCACTAAAATATCCTGTGACCTTTGATTAAGTATAGCATTTAACTTATTTCCCGTAACATTAAAAGTCACACTGTAAGCACAGGGATATAAATTCATTTCATGAAGATCATGATGATTGTATAAATTCGTCATAATTCTTCTGCTATAGGGGTTATTCTTTAAGTCATACAAAACCCTGTCAACCTGGTCAAATTCCCCTTCTTTGTACTTGTGTTTAATGCCTAACTGATATCCGTAGGCCTTGCCTATGGACCCCTCTTCATCCGCCCAGGCATCCCATATATGGCTGTTTAAATCCTTCACATTGTTAGATTTCTTCTGCCAAATCCAAAGGATTTCATCTATGGAAGATTTAAAAGGAATCTTTCTTAATGTTAAAATAGGAAATTCCTTGGATAAATCATATCTATTTACAACACCAAACTTTTTAATCGTATGAGCAGGCGTTCCGTCTTCCCATCTTGGTCTTACCTCCTGCCCCTCTGAACTCATACCTGTTTCTATGATATCTCGACACATGTCTATGAAAACTCTATCAGCTAGACTCATAACTTCCCTTCTTTCTACAATATTCATTATAATAATACTTGATAATCATTACTGCATCAATAGATAATTCGTTACTTATTTTCACGTTAACTTTAATATATTTTATATCATTTTGTTTCCATTGGCTACTAATTCAAACTTAGCATCTAAAAAATCAGCAGCTCTTCTGCACATGATCATCCTTGCCAGAAATATTTCAAAATACTCAACAAGAGAAGATATTTTCATATCCAGCGTTAAGTCCAAAAGAATTGTCCTTCTTTTCTCATCAATAATTACTTTAGATTTTTCCACGGCATAATTTACTCTGTCGTGAATATCAAAAGTAACAAATTCCTTATTTCTTACTCTGCTTCTTCTAACATCGGTTTTATCTGCTAAAATCAGTGCAGCCGATACCGGATTCGCCGAAGATCCAGTAGATTCATCGTGATTTCCAATGGCTGCAATGATTATTGCTATTTCCTCAGGGTCCATGCCGAGTCGTGTAAGAATATTAAACGCCATAACTGCCCCAGTTTGGGCATGGTCTATTCTATTGACCGTATTGCCTATATCATGAATATAACCCGCAATTCTTGCCAGTTCTGCTTCTCTTTCCGAGTAACCCAAGGTAAGCAATATTTTCGCTGCTGTCTCTGCTACTTTAGTTGCATGCACAGCAGAATGATCTGTAAATCCCATTACTGCTAATAGTTCATCTCCTTTTCTAACATAAGTATTAATTTCTTTGTTGTTTTTAATATCTGAATATGAAATAATCCCCATCTTAATCCTCCTCATTTTTTGGCATTTATTATATATTATGTACAATTAATAAT
>JAAYPH010000169.1 GCA_012519955.1 Candidatus Epulonipiscium sp. | reverse complement strand
TTAATTTCATATATTAAAATTCTTCATTAAACATCTGCTCAAGTAGATGTTTTTTTCTTGCCTTTTCTCAATCTAAATATTTTTCTCCAATCAGCCGAAATGTATAGTAGTAAACAAGCAGGAGAGGATGCTATGATCGCTTCAGTACAGAATAGGGATTTAGTGATTAGACAAAACGAAATAGATGTTAGTACCTCCATGCCAAGGGATTGGAAGCAGGGAGATGTATTAGAAGGAAAGATTATTTCCTGTGAAGAAAATACAGCCATTATAGAAATAGAAGGAAATCAGCTGCAAGTAAAAACGAGCCAAAAGTTAGGGGAAGAAGGAAGCACTCTTAAACTTAAGGTAGAAAGTATCTCTAAGGGTGAAGTTCGCTTAAAGCCTATGGAAAAGGAAGAGATACGACCAATAAAACAGTATGATAGAATTAAATCTATATTAAGAAAAGAAGCCATCCCTATCTCTGAGCAAAATATTGAAATTGCACAAAAGATGATAGAAAATGGCGTTACAGTAGAAAAAGAAATATTTGATAAAGTCATTCAGGCAAAAAAACAAATCGATCAACTCATCAATACAATGACGAGGGAAGAGGTTAAAGAACTTCTTGAAAGCCCATACGACATTGAAAAGATATCCATTGATGTTGTTACCAGATTTCTCTCAAAAAGTGGAAGAACTAAACAAAAGATTTCAGATAAAGAAATAGAAGAAGAATTAAAGAACTATATCGATCATGAAGAAAAGAATATTAAAAAAGCAGTTAAAGCTTTACTTGAAAATGATTTGCCTGTTACTAAGAAAAATATTGATTCTTTAATCTTAGTACAAGAGAAAATAGAAACAGTAAAAACAATGGATGATAAAGCCATTGCTCAGTTCATTAAAAGAGACTTACCCGCTACCCTTAATAATGTATATGCATCTGTTTTTTCTTCTGGCAAAGAAGAACCTTCAACAAAATCTAAATCCCCTTATCAAGATGTGGGGATGCATTTTGAGCCTGTGGATTTCGAGGTTACCAAAGAAGAAATCATATCTCTTTTAAAGGCTCAACAAATTCCTACGGAAGAAGAATATATAGAAGCAGCAGAAATTTTAATAAAAAATCATATTGAAGTAGATAAAGAAAAAGTTCAAGCCATTGTTACATTAAAGAGACAAATAAGTCGGATCAATGAAGAAGATTTGTTGGATCAGAGCGCACAGCTCTTAAAAGAAAATAAAAATCCGGGAAAAATTGAACTTATAGACCATCAATACCGCCCTGTAGAAAAACCTTTAACCCATGAAGAAATGAAACAGCTTCTTCAAGATATAAAGGAAATAGATGACGAAGACATTAAGAAATTAATTAAAAGAAATATGCCTATCAATCTTAAGAATCTTAGGGGAGAAAAAGGCAGTGAAATAAAGGATGAAGTAAAGTTAGAGAAAGAAAGTATAGAACAAAATCCAAGCTTTATTACTGCGAAAAGACAATTAGAAGAAATACGATTGAAAATGACTTTAGAAGCTGCTGTTAAACTGAATCAAAAAATACAAATTGATACAGCACCGCTTAAAGAAGTGGTTGAAGAGCTTAAAGCATTAGAAAAGGAGTATTATGGTGATTGTCTTAAAAAAGCAGGGGCAGAACCCTCAAAAGAAAATATAGAGCAGCTGGAAGCACTCTATAAAAAGATCGAAGGTATTAAAGAGCTGGATGAGAGAGTCCTGCCTAAGGTAATCAAAAAAGAAATTAACTTTATTATTGATGATTTATATAAAGAACAGCTAAAAGAAGAAATCATCGAACCTTTTAAAGCTGAGACGGCAGTATCTGCGTATGAAGAAATGCACACAAAGCCGGAGCAAAGATTTGGAGATACCATAAGAAAAATTGAAAACCAAATAGAAACTTTACTTAAAGACCAAGAAATCGAACCTACTAAAGAAAACATAAGATGTGCAAGAATATTAATTCAAAACGCTATCGATGTCACCGAGGAAAACATCCTTCATTTAAAACTTCTGGATGAAAAAGTGAACTATGTCGGTGCAAATCTTCATCCTACGATTGCAGCAGAAATGATCAAAGAGGGCTTTAGACCGGATCAGATCCCCATAGACGAAGTCATAGACTATATTAAAGATTTTGAAGAGATACTGGGTTCTGATGTTCGGGATAAATTGAATGAGTTTATTCTGCAAATGGATGAAGACAAAGCCCTGACACAGGAAGAAAGAGAAGGTATGATAGGTATTTATCGTATGCTTCATACCATTGAAAAAAGTAATGGTAAAGTAATCGGATGGTTAATGAAAAACAACATGAGTTTAACATTAAACAACCTGATGGAAGGGGCAAAATATCTTGCCAGAACCGGTGGCAGAAGACAAGATATGGATGTATCCATAGATGATGAGTTTGGAGTAATAAAGGAGCTTAATTTCCCAGAAAAAAGCATTAAAGCTCAGCTGGAAAAGGCATTCGGAGTAAAAGAAAATATCACAGAACTCAAAAGAATGGATATGCGCATTCCGTCTGTTCAAGAAAACCTTCGACTAAATAATGAAGAAGGAATCAGAACTATTCATCAAACAATTGACTATATAAGAGAAGTAGCAGTACAAAGAGAAGATGTATTAGGAGAAGCATTACAAGAAGAGCTTACTGACTTTTTAGGACAAATAGACAAAGCAATGTCCTTAACAAAAGAGCAAAAGGAAAGCCTTATAAATATTTATAATGCTCTGAAGAAATTAGAGATAAGCAATACCAATCAAGAAGTGATAGATCCTAAGGTACTGGGTGATTTATACAAAGAAGAGATCTTAGAGGCAATATCAAATCAGAGTAATGAAGAAGTATTGTTAAAGGATCAAAACGTAGAGAGAAGCCAAGAAGCTGGATTAAAAGAAATCGAAGAAGAACAAATAAAATCAGTACTCAAAGAAGCAGAAATAGAGCCAACTAAGGAAAATATTCGCTATGGGAAAATCTTAAGGCAAAATAATATAGAAGTGACAAAAGAAAATATCATAGAACTAAAAAGACTTGATATACAGACCCTTCCTATCCAAGAAAACCTTCAACTTAATAATGAGGAAGGAATCAGAACGATCAATCAAGCAATTGACTATATAAGGGAAACAGCAGTACAAAGAGAAGATATATTAGGGGAAGTATTACAAAAAGAGCTTACGGAGTTCCTGGGACAAATAGACAAAGCAGTGGCATTAACAAAGGAACAAAAGGAAAGCCTTATAAATGTCTATAATGCCCTGAATAAATTAGAGATAAGCACTATCAATCAAGAAGTAATCAGTCTTAAGATTTTAGAGGATTTATACAAAGAAGAGATATTAGAGGCAATATCAAATCAGAGCAACGAAGAAGTGTCATTAAAGGATCAAGGAGCAAAGATAAGCCAGGAAACCAGATTAAAAGAAATCGAAGAAGAACAAATAAAATCAGTACTCAAAGAAGTAGAATTAGAGCTAACCAAGGAAAATATTCGCTATGGGAAAATACTAAGGCAAAACGATATCGAAGTAACAAAACAAAATATCCTGAGCCTGAAAAACCTGGACAATCAAATAATGCAAAATCTTCAAGTTGGTGTAACCACAGAAATGATAAAATTAGATTATTTTGAAAGAATCGTCGAAGATTTTTCTAAGCTGGCATCACCGGAGCAATTAAAAGAATGGTTAAATAGTAATCCTGATTTTCTGGAAGAGGATTTAGAAACCATTTATAGAGAATATGTCAAAGAAGAATTTATAAAAAAATCTTTCCTGCCAAATGCCTTGGTAGAAAGTGCTTATGATTTTTCATCCGTCACCGACGAAGACATTAAGGAATTCCTGAATACTATAGGCAGTCTTAAGAAGGTTAAACAAGCTACTCTTATTTTTATGGAGAAGAACCAAATTCCTGTTAATATAAAAAACTTACAAATTGTATCTTCTATGATCGAAAATCCTTTTGAATTTGGAGACAATCTAGAAAAACTCAATGAAATCATAAAAGAATCAAGTGCAAAAGAAGATATTCATAAAATCATAAGAGAAGCCGTAAACGATCTTAAAAATGATAAAGAAGTAGAAGAAGTTTTAGATGAGGTTAAAGAAAAAGTAAAAGAAATAAAAGAAGATTTACTCAACTCCTCGTCAGGACAAAAACAAAATGCATGGAAGACGGGAAACGATATCGAAAAAATAATGGATATTCAAAAACAGATCCAAAAGCAAGAGGGATTTTATCAAATACCTATTTTAATAAACGATAAAATTACAAACATGAATATCTATGTCATGAAAGACAGGAAAAATGAAAAACAATTACAAAAAGAAGGCTTAAGTGCATTTATATCCATGGATACAGAACACTTGGGTACTATTCGGATGTATATTCATATGGATGAAAAAAATGTAGACTTTAAAATCAGCGGAGAGTCGAAAGAAATTACAGATTATCTTAAATCCCAGGAAGGTAGTCTTAGAAACTCCATTGAACAAATAGGTTACAAAGTCGTAAAAGGGCAAATTAAGGAAGAAGTAAATGAAAATATTGACAAGAATCCTTTGCTCATCCCAATCAAGAAACATTTAGATTCAGGCTTTGAAATCATTATTTAGGAGAGAAATATGGACAAAAAAGAAGAAAAAAAAATCCCGTCAGCGCTATTAAAAATAGCCTTTGAAATGGTATCTTTTATTGATGAAATGGACAGGCAAAAAGTCAATGAAGAAAAAACATTAAAGGATTTAAATAATAGGTCGATAAATAATGTAGAGAAAAATAATAAAAGGTAGGTGTTTTACTTGAGAATTAATCATAATATTCCAGCTCTTAGAGCTCTTCATCAATTAGGTAGAACAAATGGTGTAATGGACAAGACCATGGAAAGATTATCTACAGGTCTTAGAATTAATCGCGCTGCTGATGACGCAGCAGGATTAGCCATTTCTCAAAAAATGGATACCCAGGTAAGAGGATTAAAGCAAGCGAACAGAAATGCCATGGACGGTATTTCTCTTATTCAAACTGCAGAAGGCGCATTAAATGAAGTGCATGCAATGCTCCAAAGAATTAGAGAATTGGCTGTTCAAGTATCAAATGGAACCTATGATTCTCAAGACAGAAGGGCAGTTCAGGATGAAGTGAAACAGCTTCAAGATGAAATTCAAAGAATTTCTGACCATATCGAATTTAATGAAAGAAAATTATTAAATGGTGAAATTGACAGAAGAGCCTTCCCAGATGATGAAGCAGTGGCTAATATTATCTCTTTAAGTGATACAGTAGAGCCAGGAACTTATAAACTGAAAGTTACTGCAGATGCTAAAAAAGCTATCGCTAGTAATACTGGAGCTGTAAACCTTGGTTCATTCCCTATTACTGATGCATATGCAGGAACAATTAATATTAATGGGGAAGAAATAAAAATCGAAAAAGGTGATACAGCAGACGATGTATTTAACAAGTTGAGAAACCTTTGTGAAACAGTAGGAGTTAATATTACAGCACATAATGGATCAATCACTGGGGATGTAACGAAGTTTGCCAGTGGAACTTTCTTGAAATTAGAAGCAAAAGAATTTGGATCTGATTATTCAATCGATATTAATTCTACAAATAGTAAATTATTACAGGGATTAGGTCTCAAAACTGAAACCGTAAGAGGAAAAGACGTAGAAGCTTCTATTGATTCAACTTCAGGTGATTTTTCACCAACGGCAACTGTTTCAACAAAAGGTAAAGTCATTACTGTTACAGATATCGATGGATTTGAAATGAAAGTCGAAGCAAAGTCAGTAGGAGATGTTGACTTTAAAGTGCTGGATGCAGGTCCTTTGGATTTACAAATTGGAGCCAACGAAGGACAGTTTATGGAAATTCGTATCCAAAACTTATCTCCACAGGCTTTAGGAATCGACAAAATTAATTTATCCACTGCTGATGGCGCACAAAAGGCAATCACTACAATAGACGATGCGATTAATATGATTTCTTCTGTACGTTCTAAACTCGGGGCATATCAAAATCGCCTTGAACATACGGTAGCGAACTTAGATGTAGCTGCAGAAAACATGACATCTTCCCTATCCAGAATTCAAGATGCGGATATGGCACAGGAAATGTCTGAATACACTCAAAAGAATGTGGTATCTCAAGCAGGAATGGCTATGCTTGCTCAGGCAAATCAAAGACCACAACAGATCTTACAATTACTTCAAGGCTAAAGGGGATAGTCCATGATGGAAAATAGAACCGCACAGATTGCGAATGCAACACCGGGACAGCTGATTATTATTACCTATGAAATCATTATAGAAACCCTAGAAGAAGCGCAAAAACAACTTGCGGTAAAAGATGAGAAAAAATTTAAGAGAACTATTGATAAGGCTCAAAAATTACTGAGAGAATTAATGGATTCCTTAGATTTATCCTATAGTATTTCATTAGATTTAATGGAACTATACCTATATATTAATAAAACTATTATTAAAGGTTATATTTCTTTAAAAGAAGAGCCTTTAGAAGAAGCAAAGAAACTTCTAAATACCCTTTTAATAGGCTGGAAGCAGGCTGTAGCTACTGAAGAAGGAAAAGGTCCTGTTATTGAAAACGCACAGCAAATTTATGCGGGACTTACCTATGGAAAAGGGAGTTTAAATGAGTCTGTAATGGAAAATACAAACAGAGGATTTAAAGCTTAATAAAAAACCGATAAGCCGTTAAGGGGCTTATCGGTTTTTTACGTCAAATTAACTTAAAAAAATTAAATTTCGTATTCACTAATATAGATTCTGTGCTATAATATGAGTATGCAATATGTTGTATACTCATATTATTGTAAAATATTTTTTTCATCGTAAGGGGGAAATAAGATGTCAAAAATAATGAAGACCATGGATGGAAATACAGCAGCGGCTCATGTTGCGTATGCATTCACAGAAGTTGCTGGAATCTATCCAATTACACCATCATCACCCATGGCTGAACATGTTGATGAATGGGCTGCTAATGGCAGAAAAAATATTTTTGGACAACCAGTTAAAGTAGTTGAAATGCAATCCGAAGCTGGAGCAGCAGGAACTTTCCACGGTTCTTTAGCAGCAGGAGCATTAACTACAACATTTACAGCTTCTCAGGGATTATTATTAATGATTCCTAACTTGTACAAAGTAGCAGGGGAATTACTTCCTGGTGTTATTCATGTAAGTGCTCGTGCAGTAGCAAGCCATGCGCTCTCTATCTTTGGAGACCATTCCGACGTTATGGCATGCCGTCAAACAGGATTTGCACTTCTTGCATCTACAAACGTACAAGAAGTAATTGATTTAGCATCTGTAGCACACTTAAGTGCTATTAAATCAAGAGTTCCTTTCATGCATTTCTTTGATGGTTTCAGAACATCCCATGAAATTCAAAAAGTTGAACTCATCGATTATGAAGACTACAAAAAATTAATCGATATGGATGCTGTAAAGCAATTCAGAAAGAATGCATTAAATCCAGAACATCCTGTACTTCGTGGTACAGCTCAAAACCCAGATATCTTCTTCCAAGCTAGAGAAGCATGTAATCCATTCTATGACAGACTTCCTGCAATAGTTGAAGACTACATGAACGAAATCAACAAAATTACTGGAAGAAACTACGGATTATTCAACTACTATGGAGCACCTGATGCAGACAGAGTAATCGTTGCTATGGGATCTGCAGTAGATGCTATCGAAGAAACCGTAGATTACTTAAATAGCCAAGGAGAAAAAGTAGGTCTTGTAAAAGTACGTCTTTATAGACCATTCTCCATTGAACATTTCTTAAAACAAATACCAGCAACAGTTAAGAAAATCGCTGTATTAGATAGAACAAAAGAACCTGGTGCTCTTGGAGAACCATTATATCTTGATGTATGCTCTGCTTTCGTTGACAAAGATGAACGTCCAGTAATCGTTGGCGGACGCTATGGATTAGGTTCTAAAGACACAACACCTGCACAAATCGTAGCAGTATTTGAAAACCTTAAAGCTGATGCACCAAAGAACAACTTCACAATTGGTATTGTAGATGACGTTACATTCAAATCTCTTCCAACAGGAGAAGAATTAGACGTAACAGGCGAAGGCACAATCAGCTGCAAGTTCTGGGGACTTGGTTCCGACGGAACAGTAGGTGCAAACAAAAACTCTATTAAGATTATCGGAGACCATACAGATATGTATGCACAAGCATACTTTGAATATGACTCCAAAAAATCCGGCGGTGTTACTATTTCTCACCTTCGTTTCGGAAAAGAACCTATCAGATCTACATATTTAATTAAAAAAGCAAACTTTGTTGCTTGCCATAACCCATCCTATGTAGATAAATACGATATGGTATCCGACTTAAAAGAAGGAGGCACCTTCTTATTAAACTGCGGATGGACCATTGAAGAATTAGAAGAAAAGCTTCCTGCAAAGATGAAGAGAATCATCGCAGAAAGAAATATCAAACTTTACACCATCGATGGTGTTTCCATTGCGAAAGAAATCGGACTTGGAAACCGTGTAAATACAGTTTTACAAGCAGCTTTCTTCAAACTTGCTAACATTATTCCAATTGAAGATGCTGTAAAATTCATGAAACAAGCTATTGTAGCTTCCTATGGTAAAAAAGGTGAAAGCATCGTTAACATGAACTATGCTGCTGTTGACCAAGGTGTAGAAAAAGTTCATGAAGTTCAGGTTCCTGCTCATTGGGCAGAAGCTACTGCAGAAGAAGAAGCAGCTGCAACCAAAGATGTACCAGAATTCGTTAGAACAATTCAAGATCCAGTGAACAGACAAGAAGGAAACAAACTTCCAGTTAGTGCTTTCGTAGGAAGAGAAGACGGTACATTCCCACAAGGTACTTCTAAATACGAAAAGAGAGGTATTGCAGTAGAAGTTCCTGAATGGCAAATTGATAACTGTATCCAATGTAACCAATGTTCTTATGTATGTCCTCATGCTGCAATTCGTCCATTCTTACTCAATGAAGAAGAAGTGAAGAATGCACCAGAAGGATTTGCTACAAAGAAAGCAATTGGTAAGGGATTAGAAAGCTACAACTACAAGATTCAAGTATCTGCTTTAGACTGTGCTGGATGCGGAAGCTGTGCACAAGTATGTCCAGCTAAGAATAAGGCATTAATCATGAAGCCTTTAGAAACACAAACTAAAGAAATCGAAAATTGGGAATATGCAATGACTCTTTCCAAGAAAGAAAATCCATTGGCTATTGACACTGTAAAAGGAAGCCAATTCGAACAACCATTGCTTGAGTTCTCCGGAGCTTGTGCAGGATGTGGAGAAACTCCATATGCTAAACTTGTAACACAATTATTCGGAGACAGAATGTACATTGCTAACGCTACTGGATGTTCTTCAATCTGGGCTGGTAGTGCACCATCCACACCATATACAACAAACGAAAAAGGATATGGACCAGCTTGGGCTAACTCCTTATTCGAAGACAATGCAGAATTTGGATTTGGTATGTATATCGCTGTAAAACAAATCAGAGAAGGATTAAAAGACATCGCAGAAGAAGCAATCGGTTTAGATATTGCTGATGATATCAAAGCTGCTCTTAAAGATTGGGTAGACAATATGTTAGATGCAGCTGGTTCCAAGAAAGCTACATTAACATTATTACCTCTTATCGAAGCTTATGCTGGAGATAATGCAAGAGCAAAAGAAATCTTCGACGAAATCATTGAAAAGAAAGAATTCTTAGTGAAGAAGTCTCAATGGATCTTCGGAGGAGACGGATGGGCTTACGATATCGGATTCGGCGGCTTAGACCATGTATTAGCTTCCGGAGAAGACGTAAATATTCTTGTATTCGATACAGAAGTTTACTCCAACACCGGTGGACAATCTTCCAAAGCTACTCCAACTGGTTCCGTTGCTAAATTTGCAGCTTCCGGTAAACCAATTAGAAAGAAAGACCTTGGAAGAATGATGATGTCCTATGGTTATGTATACGTAGCTCAAGTAGCTATGGGAGCTAACCAAAATCAACTTATCAAAGCATTAAAAGAAGCAGAAAGCTATCCAGGACCATCCTTAATCATTGCTTATGCACCATGTATCAACCATGGTATCAAAACAGGAATGGGATGCTCTCAAGCTGAAACTAAGAAAGCAGTAGAAGCTGGATACTGGCATTTATACAGATACAACCCATTATTAAAAGCAGAAGGCAAGAATCCATTTACCTTAGATTCGAAAGCACCAACTGCAGATTACAAAGAATACCTCATGGGAGAAGTAAGATACTCATCACTTACCAGAACATTCCCAGAAATTGCTGAAAAATTGTTTGATCAAGCAGAATTAGATGCTAAAGAAAGATTTGAAGCTTATCAAGCATTAGCAAATCAAAATTAATCATAATGTACAAACTAAGCACCTATTTATATAGGCTCTATAATTTTTGGTGTTGGTGATTAAAACCAGCACCATTTTATTTACAAAAAAAGATGAGACAACTGACAAACTCTGGTAAAATATAATCGACCAAAACCATATTTTAAAGGAGTGTTGT
>JAAYPH010000168.1 GCA_012519955.1 Candidatus Epulonipiscium sp. | reverse complement strand
GAGCATTGTTTTCTGCGCCATCAAGGGTGGCGGAAGCTAACCATCAACTACAACTTGAGCTTTTAAAACTTCCAGATGAAGTGATTTTTTTATATCTCACTTTTTCATAAGCTACTTTACACTACCCACTGCTTACTATATTCTATTGTATTCTTCATAACTTGTATAACATACTTTATAATATAAACTTTTCAATGACTTCTTTTATAGCATGATGGTTATTGTCATTCTCTGTTATATACTGTGCAGCTTTTTTAATATCCGGATGGGCATTAGCCATGGCAATGCCAAGGCCTGCTTCCTTAATCATATATAAGTCATTAAAGCTGTCTCCGACACATATGATTTCTTCTTTTTTAAAGCCTAATTTCTGTCCTAATTTTCTTACGGCCAATCCTTTATTGGCGTTAATACTGGTAAATTCCAAATAATAAGGTTTAGAAAAAAACATATGGAGTTTTCCTTCCGTCCAGGGTCTTATTTTTTCTGCCACCCTGACCAATTTCTCATGGTCGTCTTGAAAAAGAACTTTTATAACATCCTCTTTAATACCAGTAGAGAAATCTCCTATTTCTATTGCCTGAATACCGGCCATAGCGGTATATCTTTTTGTATATTCATTGCTTTTTTCTACTAATAAATCATTGCCTTGGTAGGTTTGAACATATACATTTTCTTTTTTTGCAAAAACAAATAAATACTGTGCATATTCCAGGGATACATCCTCCTGGTTAATGATTTCTAAATCTTTGGTTTTAAAAATCACTGCACCATTATAGGAAATGCCGTATTCATCCTCTTTTTTTAGTCCTAATTCTTCTAAATAAGAATTGATGGAAAGACTGGTTCTGCCTGAACAAAGCACAATCTTTACGCCCTTTTTGGATGCTTTTTTAATGGCTTCTTGATTTTCTTTAGAGATTCTTAGCTCGTCATTTAAAAGCGTATCATCCATATCTATTGCTACCATTTTGTATGTCATTTTTCTTTTCCTTTCTTTTAATTTGACATTTTGTCTGTATTATTATATAGTATGTGTTAAAGAACATGTTCTTTTAACTTCATATGCGTCCGCTAGGGGAGCCTTTTGGCTGAGAGTGTGCATCTGCACTAACCCTTTGTACCTGATCCAGATAATGCTGGCGAAGGGAAGCGTAATTTTGGTAAACCTCCTGCGGACAAAAGAAAAGGAGGATTTTTTTATGTTTACAGAAGAAGTTCTACAGAGTTTTGTCGACTCATCTTTAGGTAAGACCCTCATTGTTTTCGTAGCTTTGGTGCTTGTTGCCTTATTTGCAGGAAATCTTTATAAAAAGAAGAATCTTTCCGTTAAGGCATTAGCGTATTCAGGTCTGGCTATTGCTCTGGCTACGATCCTTTCTAACTTTACTTTGTTCCAGCTCCCTCAAGGAGGTTCTGTGACGCCATTTACCATGATGTTTATTGTACTCATTGGCTATTGGTTTGGTCCTTTAGAAGGAATCCTGGCAGGGGTGACTTATGGGCTTTTACAGCTTGCCCTGGGAGGATATGTAGTACATCCTGCACAGCTATTACTAGATTATCCCTTAGCTTTTGGTGCTTTGGGACTTTCCGGATTCTTTAAAAAAGGTTCCTATTCTCTTATTTACGGTTATGCCGTAGGGGTAACAGGGCGATTTATTTGCAGTTTCTTATCCGGATGGATTTTCTTTGGCGCCTATGCATGGGAAGGGTTTGATCCTATTACCTATTCCATACTTTATAATCTATCCTATATAGGAATAGAAATGGTATTAACCATTCTTTTATTTATGATTCCTTCTTTTAGATTCGCCCTTAATCATATCAAGAAAACAGTAAATGTCAGCGAATATGCTTAAGAACTTTAAGAAAATCCGTTGTTATTGCCTTTTGGCTATAACAACGGATTTTTTAAATGCATCCATATCAATCTAAACTGCCGGTAAGCACATACCCATTTTTAAAATCGTTTCCAATTCTTTTACCATAATCGGTCTGCTATATAAATAGCCCTGTCCAAACTTACAGTTCATTTCTCTAAGACAGTTCAGTTGTTCTTTGTTTTCTATGCCTTCTGCCACTAAATTTAGCTTTAGGTCATTGGATAAGTTCACAACGCTTTTTACAATTTGGCTGGAAATGAGATTTGTGCTTAAATCCTTTATAAATTCCCTATCTATTTTAAGGATATCGCTTTTAAAATACTTTAAATAATATAAAGAGGAATATCCCATTCCAAAATCATCTATGGCCACTTTAACCCCCATAGCTTTTAGCAGCTCAAAATCCTTCACTACTTTTTCAGTGTTTTGCAGGAGGACGTTTTCTGTAGCCTCTAAAATTAAAAAGTTCGGATTCAATCCATACTCATCTAAAATGGCCTTTATAGAGTCAACCAGATCCATCTGCTGCAATTGTATACCTGAAAAATTCACTGCAATTTTGATTTCAGAAAAACCTAATTGCATCCATCTTGTATAATCCTTGCAAACGGATCTTAAGATCCATTCTCCCAAAGGAATAATGAGCTTTGAATCTTCGGCTATAGAAATAAATTCTGCGGGAAATACCATGCCAAATCTAGGATGATTCCATCGTATAAGGGCTTCTACGGATATGATTTTATTGGTATCAATATCTACTAAAGGCTGATAGTATACAATAAATTGATCCTCTTTAATCGCTTTTTCTAAGTCATTTCTTAGTATAAATCGCTTATATCCCTCGGTATTCATATCCTCAGAATAAAATGTATAATGATTTCCGCCCAGTCTTTTAACTGTTGTGAGAGCTATATCTAAGTTTTTTAATAACGTATGAATATCTTCTCCATCATCGGGATAAACAACAACGCCAATGCTGGCTTTTATGTATAATTCATGGGAATTAATGATTAAAGGCGCATTCAGCAAATCCATGATATCATTAATTTTTTTCTGGCATTCCTCTATAGTGTGAATAGTCGTTAGGAGAATAGCAAATTCGTCTCCTTGAATACGAAAAAGACTTCTTTTATCCTCTAAATACTCTAAAAGCCTATCTTTTATTTTAAGGAGCAGCTGGTCTCCCCATTGTATCCCCAGATTATGATTGATGTCTTTAAAACGATCCAGATTAAAAGAGATGATATAAAATTTTGTTTTTTTATTTTTTGCAATATCTATTGCTTTATCAAGCTTTCTAACAAATGCTCTTCGATTGGGTAATTTGGTCAAATGGTCAATAGTTGAATCCTTCACGATATATCTAATAGGTGCGCTCATTGTTTTGCCTCCATATTAAACCAAGAAATTGATAAAGATAAAAAAAAGGTGCTTATCTTTATAACAGTACCTCTTCTTATCAATTTAGTTGTTGATTTCATATAGGCAACCTGGCAATCTTTGAAATAATTTTCTTTAGACCCACGGCTTTGCGACCTTACCTTTCGGTAAGTGTGCCATTTGACTATAATTTAATGATACTTAAGTAGTTTTCATATTAAATAATACAACATTTTTATGCATATTTCAACAAAATTCTATTTTAAAAATGTGATAGTATGAATTTTTAACATAAAAACACTCCCTTTATTTAGGAACCCTCAGTTATTTTACCTAAATGAAGGGAGTATTTCTATTGATGTTTTGTTAAAATAGCGGGGAGTATACCCTATTGTTTAAAATTTGCTCTATTTCATCTATACTTTTATTTTGTGCGTTTATAATAAGTACGCCATGATGTTTATGGTTAGATCTTTTTTCTACGGAAGATGTGAGTTCCGGTCTTATCTCATCACTCAGTTCCATCCAATTAGGATGATTGATGTATATGTAGGCGTCTACCGGATAGGGGTACTCATCTTCATAGACCACCTGGTAACCTCTTTGCTCTAATTTTTCTTTAAAACCCTCTAAACCTCTCTCAATACCTACAACCATAAAAACACCTCCATGTATAGTGTTTCCATGGAGGTGTTTGTTATTCTTTATTTAGCTTCTTTTTCTTTGATTTTTAAGCACCGCCATTTGTAATGCCTGGGTTTCCTCTGCTGATAATACATAGGAACTTTTTCCGTTCTCTATTGGTTTTGCATAGGTGTAGGAACCTTCCCTGTTATGAATGCCGTTAAGTACCACGCCATCATCATAATCATCTAATAGTGCTATAGCATAGCATAAGTCCCCGCCCATATCTCCAAAGGCATTGTAGCGGACAATTCCAGCTTTTTGAATACAGCTTTTCATATTCTTTTTAATGAGATTACATTCTTCTATGATTTTTTCATTGTCTTTCTCAACTTGCATGACCTTCTCAATATAATCCATAAGCAATGTCTCTATGGGTTTTTCTTTCTTTCCGCCCATAAAGTAGTCATACTTTTTACTAAGTTTATTCAGTTTTACTGATAAGATGATGACAATAATCAATAAAATAATTGAAAAAGCGCTTACGCCTATTAATATAAAACTAGTATACTCTGAAATCATACTCATAATGTCCACTTAATTCACCTCTAAATCCCTATTTTCGATAGATTGTATTAAAGATATGATTCTTTCTAGATCGTCGTTTGAATAATATTCTATTTCTATTTTTCCTTTTTTTCTCCCTTTGGTAATTTGAACTTTCGTCCCTAATATTTGTTTCATTTTATTTTCAATGTCTTTAAATATAGGAGACAAAGCCTCCTTTTTTTTCTTTTTCTTTGGCTTTTCCAGTATTTCTTTTACAAGTTTTTCTGTTTCTCTTACACTGATGTTATCCTTTAGTATTTTGTCAACGACTACAATTTGATCTGCTTTATTGGATAGAGCAAGAAGGGCTCTGGCATGGCCTTCACTGATACTCTGATGGATTAATAATTCCTGAATGCTTTCATCTAATTGAAGAAGTCTTAAGGTATTGGCAATGGCTGAACGGCTTTTGCCTACTCTTTTTGCCACTTCCTCCTGCTTAAGAGAAAAGGAGTTTATTAGGGTTTCAAATGCCTTTGCTTCTTCTATAGGATTTAAATCCTCTCTTTGAAGGTTTTCTATTAAGGAAATCTCCATCACTTCATTATTGCTATAATCCTGAATGATAACAGGTACTTCACTAAGCCCTGCCATTCTTGCAGCTCTCCAACGTCTTTCCCCTGCAACAATAACATAGAAATTTCCTTGCTTTTTTACAATTAAAGGCTGAATGATTCCATGTTCCTTGATCGATTGCGATAACTCTTCCATTTTATCTTCGTCAAAATTTTTTCTGGGTTGTTCTTTATTGGGCTCTATCTCATTAATAGGAACAATTTTAACTTGTCCGGCGGTACTTTCTTCCGGTAAATCGGATATAAGCGCAGAGAGTCCTTTTCCTAATCCTCTTTTAGCCACTATGCTTCCTTCCTTTCTAATATTTCTTCAACTAGTAATCTGTAGCTTTCTGAGCCTTTTGATTTTTCATCGTACATCATAATGGGTAGTCCATGACTAGGCGCTTCCCCTAACCTTACATTCCGTGGGATAAGGGTCGTATATATTTCCTTTGAAAAGTATTTTTTGACTTCTTCTACGACCTGCAAAGATAGATTGGTCCTTGCATCATACATTGTAAAAATAATGCCTTCTATATGGAGATTCGGATTTAATTTTTTCTGAACCAATTTTATTGTACTGATTAAATGGGTTAACCCTTCCAGGGCATAATATTCACATTGAATGGGAACCATCACGCTGTCTGCTGCTGTTAAGGCATTTAAAGTTAATATATTGACTGCTGGAGGACAGTCAATAAAGATATAATCATAGTCATCTTTTATTTTATCAAGGGCGTTATTTAATAAATACTCTCTTTTTTCTATATCTAGTAATTCTATTTCTGCTCCTGCTAGATTCATATTAGAGGGAATTAATTCTAAATTCTTCATTGGAGTCTTCATTTTAATGTCTTTCATACTGATTTCTCCAATGAGTACATCATAGATCGTTTTATCCAGTTCATTTTTTTGAACCCCTAATCCACTCGTAGTATTCCCCTGGGGATCTATATCAATGGTAAGAACCTTATATCCTTGTTCTGCTAAGCCTGCAGATACATTAACATTGGTGGTGGTTTTTCCTACACCGCCTTTTTGATTGAAAATTGCAATTACCTTTCCCAAGTCATTTCCCTCCCGTGGCTTTCTTTTGATTCATTATACCACGATTTTTATGTAAATGAATCATGTATCTGCTAAAATTTAAAAATGTTTCACGTGAAACATTAAGAAAGCGTTTCGCAAGCGAAACTCTCGCGCCGAGCGCGGTCGGCAAAGCCGACAAAATACAATATGCGCGAGTGTACATTCTGCCCGAAGGGCTTTTATTGCATAAGAAATCCGTTGGAATTTCCTATGCAATAAAATAAACTGACGCCCATAGACTAATAAATTTAAAGTCTACAAACGGCAGTTTAAATAGGAAATATATTTTACATATTGGTAAACACCTGCAGCTTCTTATGACAAACCTCAATTTCAAGGGGTAAATCCGGTCCTTTTTCTCCATCCACATCGGATTCAAAAAACCGTTTTTCAGTTTCTAAGCAGGAGATTTTAAATTCATTCTTTCTTAAAAACAAGATATTAGGGTCGTCTAAATGTTCTCCTTTTAATATTTTTACAAAAAGAATGGCAAGTTCATGAAAAGGTCTTGCTTTAATTCCCACGAAATCAAAAAATCCGTCATCCACAGAAGCACCTTTTGCTAAGCGTTCAAAACCACCGGCACTATTGCCGTTTAAGACCAAAAACAAATAAAACAAATCTTCTATAACCATGTCCCCTGTTTCTATTCTAAGGGCAAAAGATTTAAATTTAGGCAATTGCTCAATGCCTTTTATATAATAAGCAAGCTTACCCAAAGTATTCTTAAAATGAAGATCAATCGTTTGAGATACATTGGTAAAAAGACCGCCGCTGCAAACATTGATAAAATAATTCCCATTCACTTTCCCAATATCGACTTTTCTAATATTATTCCGAAGAATAATATCACAACATGCCCCGACATCCCTTGGCAAATTAAGATGTCCTGCAAAGTCGTTGGCAGTACCAAAAGGGAAGATACCAAGAGGTATGCTTAAATCTTTCTTTACCATTGCATTGATGATTTCATTCACTGTTCCATCTCCACCGGCAACAGCTAAAATAGAATAATCCTCATTGCTAATCTTCTCTATAGCATCCGTAATATCTCCTCTTTTACTGCTTCTAAAAATACTTACATCATATCCTGCGGTTTGAAACTTATGAATAAATGTATCTAGCTGTAGATGAAAACTTTTATCTCCTGATGCCGGATTATAAAACAGCTTTACTCGCTTCAAACCCTTACCTCCTTTTACATCTTTTCAGGACTTTTGATACCTAAAAGGTAAAGACCAGAGGACAATACCGTTTTCACACTATAAACAAGGGATAGTCTTGCTTTCTTAACTGCTTCATCTTCTACTAAAATTGGATTGTCATGATAAAATTTATTGAAAGCCTGAGCAAGATCCACGATATAACGGGCAATAAATGAAGGCTCAAGTTTTTCTGCTGCTTCTTTAATTCTTTCTGGAAATTGACCGATCAAACGAATCACTTCAATAGAAGAAGGATCGGTTAACACATTATAATCTATACTTTCTTCTATATCCATATTCGCTTTTCTTAAAACACTGCATGCTCTGGCATGGGTGTATTGAACATAAGGTCCTGTTTCTCCATCAAAGTTAAGCACCTTATCCCAGGAGAACACTACATCTTTTATTCTATTATTGCTTAAATCATTAAAGACAACGGCACCGATACCTACTTGTTCTGCTACAGCTTCTTTGTCTTCTAAGTCAGGATTTTTCTCATTAATAATCTGATTTGTTTTATCAATAGCTTCTTTTAAGAGTTCTTCCAGTAAAACTACATTCCCTTTTCTTGTAGAAAGTTTTCCGGTTTCCATACTAACAAGACCAAAAGGCACATGAACCAATTTATCATGCCAATCGTAGCCCATCTTTTTGATTACTTCAAACCATTGAGCAAAGTGTAAATTTTGTGCCAGAGCGGTTACATAAATACATTTTTCAAAATCATATGTATTCTTTCTGTAGATGGCAGCAGTAATATCACGCGTAGCATACAATGTGCTTCCATCTCTTTTGGTGATTAAACATGGGGGCATATTGACGTCTTCTAAATCAACGATCTTAGCTCCATCACTTTCTTTTAGAAGTCCTTTACTGTCTAATTCTTCTATGATAGCGTCCATCTTATCATTGTAAAAACTTTCTCCGGCATAGGAATCAAATTCAAACCCAAGTAATTTATAAACCTTTTTAAACTCCTCCAAACTAATATCCTTAAACCAATTCCATAGAGCAAGCGCTTCTTCGTCCCCTCTTTCCATTTTGGTAAACCAGCTTCTTGCTTCATCTTCTAAGGAAGGATCTTTTTCCGCTTCTTCATGGAATAATACATAAATACGCATTAATTCTTTTATGCCGCCTTGTTCTACGGCTTCTTTGCTGCCCCATTTTTTATACGCAACAATCAATTTACCAAACTGGGTTCCCCAGTCCCCTAAATGATTTACACCGATACAGTTGTATCCAAGGTGTTTATAGATACGATAAATACTTCCTCCTATTACGGTGGATCTTAAATGTCCTACATGGAAAGGCTTTGCAATATTAGGCGCCGAATAATCAATAACAATATTTTTTCCTTCCCCTTCATTGGAAGTTCCGTATTTTTCTTTAGACTTTAATACATTGGAGACAATAGCAGAAGCAAATTTTGTTTTATCAATATAAAAATTAATATATCCTGAAACACTTTTTATTTCTTTAAGAAAATCCGGTCTTTCAATAACTGCAACAGCTTCTTCCGCTATTATTGGTGGAGCTTTTCTTAAGAATTTTGCCAGGCGAAAACATGGAAAAGCATAATCTCCCATATCGGGACTTGGAGGAATTTCTATCATAGAGATAATTTCCTCTCTAGATAAATCATTAAACTGCTTGTATAAGATCTCTACAATTTGTACTTTAAAATCCATTTTATTCTTCCTTTCTATACATATGTCAAAAACTCTCGTCAAAAGACGAGAGTGCTAAAATTCCCTTATATGATTGTATCTTTATACCCAAAAAAAATCAAGGCGTATATAATAATATATTTTCTTATACAGCCTTGAGTTAAACTCAAAAAGTATTAACTAATCCATAAGTATATCTCTAATGGATATCTACAATATGTTCTTTAATGGCATAGACCGCTGCCTGAGTCCGATCACAGACATTTATTTTTCTAAATATATTGGATACATGGTTTTTAACGGTTTTTTCACTGATACAGAGCTTCTGGGCAATTTCTTTATTTAATAACCCTTCAGTAATAAGCTGAAGCACTTCGATTTCTCTATTGGTCAGTTTGTTTTTTAACTCTGACTTCTCATCTGATGGGGTTTGAACTCTATTCATTTTTTTAACCAATTGTGCCGCCATATTAGGCTGAATATAAGATTCACCCTCGTACACCGTATGGATTGCAGTAATTAAAGCCTCTGAATCCGAATCTTTTAATATATACCCATCAATGCCTATTTCAATGGTCTCAAATAGATATTCTACCTCATTATGAATAGTTAACATGATAATTTTTGAAGGGCATTTCTGTTCTCTTAATCTTTTTACTGCTTCAATTCCATTTAAAACCGGCATATTGATATCCATTAAAATAACGTCCGGCTTTTTTTCCATAGCTTTTTTAATGGCTTCCTCTCCATTGCCAGCTTGATCTATCACTTCAATATCATCTTCTAATTCTATGAGTTGTTTAAGACCTTCTCTTACCATTGAATGGTCATCTGCTATAATAATTCTAATATTTTTTTTCATTTTATTACACCTCATTTTCTTTTAGTGGAATTCTAATATAATATCTTGTTCCTTGATTAGGTTCCGAGCGAATTGAAAATTCCCCGTCTAATAACTCTGTTCTTTCTTTCATACTGGAAAGACCAAAACCACTTCCGTCATCTCTTATTTTCTTATGAACTTCTTCCACATCAAAGCCTCTTCCATTATCACTGATAAAAAGTTCTATATATTCTTCTAAAAATGAAAGTTTAACAGTGGCTTCTGTTGCATGGGCATGTTTTAAAATATTGTTTAATGCCTCTTGCGCTAATCTAAATAAGGTTAGAGATATAATAGAAGGAAGAAAACAAGGAGTTCCTTTTGTAATAAATTTAATCATTATATCGTGCTCTTCATTAATTTTTGAAATATATCTCTCCAGGGTTGGAATAATACCTAAATCATCTAAGGACATAGGTCTTAAATCATAAATAATTCTTCTAACATCTTGGATACTGATTCTAACCATTTCTTTAAGATTGATGAGTTCTTGTCTCGCCTTATCTAAATCTCTATCTAAGAGCTTTATACATAATTCCGATTTTAAAACGACATTAGACATGGATTGGGCAGGGCCATCGTGAATTTCTCTAGCGACCCTTTGACGTTCATTTTCCTGAGCCCTTAAAATCTTTATACCCAGGCTCTTCTTTTCTTGTAAATCCTCAATCTGATTAGAAATATCCTTTAAATCTCCTGTTAAAAAGTTCATAGCAATGGCTACATGATTAATTAAATTTTCAGCTTTCTCTACAGTCTTTGCAGAACGTTTCAGACGAACTTCCAGTTCATTTCTTTTTTGAATGAGCATCTGCTCTCTTTCTTTTTCAACTGCTAAACTAATCCGCAATTGATCAGCCTTAGCATAAATTTCTTTCATTTCCTCTTGAGAATACTTTTCAAAATTTTTATTGACTTGCATCAGTTCGAGTCTGCTTTTCTTTAGGGCTTTCTCAAAGGATTCTACCAAATCAATAGTATTTGAAATTTGAGTTTTTAACTCATGCAATTCTTGCTGCAATTGTTGATATTCCTGTTGGGCATGTTCTGCAATATCGTAAATTTCATTTTTACTTTGCTCAATACTATCAATTGTCCGTTTTAAAATTTTATCTAGTTGATCCATATTCACGTGGGACATTTTAAAACTCCTTCATGGAAAACATTTTCTATTCCTATTCTTATTCTATGAAATTACGACAATATCCTCTTTTTTATTCAAAAAAATTACTTCTGGATAGAAATTTAAAAACTTCATATCCTATTATAATAAAGTATCATAATAATAGATATGGAGAAAATTATGTTTCTGATTGTCTCAAGCTTTATTTTATTTGGTCTAGCATTTTATATTTATAAGAAAGAACCTAAAAATCTTATTTCATTGTCCTTTTCCTTTTTCTTTATACTCATAGGAATACTGTATATCCTTAGTTTTACATTTATAAAGTATATTAAACCTCTTTTAAATCTTTAAATTGAGATGAGGGATCTTTTGAAAAAGACGGCAGCTTTCATAATCCTTTTTATATGGACTTTAATCCTATATCCTTTAAAATTATCGGCACAAAATAACATGCCTTCATTAAAAAATCAATTACTTGTTATTTTAGTTTCCGATCTTTCAATAAAAGATAAACTATTTGACCCTAAGGGACTCTATTCCCTGGTACATATTATTCCGAGAAAAAATGACAACGATTTAATATCCGACTTACAAAAAGCCAATATTTCCTTTGTAGCTCTTACAGAAGATGAATATACCTCTTGGGGATACAAATCCAAAAGTCCTATTATATTAATAAAAGACAGCCAAATAAAGAATTTAAATACAGTATTGTCTTATAATACTTCAGAAAGAGATGTGATGATTACCTCATTATCAAAAACAATTAATCCCCTTTGGATACAAAAAAACGCCACTGGGCTGCTTTACAGCAGCTCGACTAAAAAAGAAGGTTTTATAAAATACGCAGATCTCTTATTTTTATTAAGCTATAACAATACTTTATCACAAAATACGATTTATTTTAAAGAAAATACAAATCCAATTCAATATTTAAAAAATCTATACAGTCAAAATACTTCTTTATTCTACGGAAGATATCTCTTAATAGCCTATATTTTGGGGGCTTTTTTATTGTTTCTTTACTTTAAAAAATACCGCTTGATTTTTGGATATTCCATATTCTTCTGTATGTTACTCTCTACAATATTTGGCTTTCATATTTTTGCTCCTCTCAATGGAATAATAAAAAGCAGTATGATTATTTTTCTATCCTGGGTTCTTGGAATCTTTATGGAGTATTTAAAGCTTGATTATAAAAAAACTTTCCTTTTTATTTGGAGTTCTAACTTGTTCCTTTTATTATATTTTACCTTCTCTCGGATTTTTTTATATAAAAGTCCCATCGGCTTTAATAATATCTTTCAAGGTACAAGATTCTATGGATGGAATAATGATTTAATTGGAATATTCTTAGGTTCCTTATTAGGTATTTTTTTTCTTATTTCCAATATAAAAAAGACAAATTTTCTATTTATGCTTATCCTCTTATTATTTACTTGTATACTATGCTTTTCTCCATTATACGGTGCCAATGTAGGCGGTATGTTGTGCTGCTTTGCTGCAATACTGGCAAGTATTTATTTTTTTGAAGAGATTAAAACTAAGAAAATCATTTATATTGGAATGAGTATCTTAATCTTTTTGCTACTTCAGAATTACTTTGTTCATTGGGATTTAAGTCAAGCCTCTTCAACCCATTGGGGAATATGGATTCAATCTATGAGCAAAAAGGAATTCTCTTTTTCTTTTGGAATCATTTATGATAAACTGAAACAAATACTTTTATTTATCCTCATTCCTCCTTTAAATATCTTCATATTTCTTAGTTGGATTTTATTAAATGAACTTAGAAATTTGAAGATATATGATGAAAAATGGAAAAAAATCTTTTTTATTATATCAGCTGCAATCATTTTTCTAAATGATTCTGGGGTACTATCTTCTGTGTATATGCTTTTTTATTTTTTAATTCCAATGTTAGTGTAAAATTACTATGGGAAAAAATTAAGAAATAGAAGAAAAGAGTATCTCCCTGTGATATCATGTAATTTGACAAAGAACCACAAGAATCACAGAAAGGAAGATACTCTTATGGAATTCAT
>JAAYPH010000167.1 GCA_012519955.1 Candidatus Epulonipiscium sp. | reverse complement strand
CAACTCTATTTCCTATTTGCCAAGCGTGAGATAATGTTTTAGCAAGTACCCATGATTTACCTTGACCTGTTCTTGCAAATAAAACAATTAATTCCTCTCCCTTTGCCCATCCATTTAAAATATCATCTAACTCTTCAAATCCAGTTGTTATATACCAGGGGTTATCTGCATTCATCTTTTCTAAATAAATCTTATATCTTTCATCGGCTTGATTAATTATATCGGTTCCCTCAGTGGTGGCAGCTATTTCTAAATTAGGTAATTGTGAATGCAAATATTCAACTGCATCATTTGAATTATGTTTTAATAGCTCAGCTACCTTTTGAACAACCTCAACTGATTTATAATATAGATGCTCTTCATATAAAGTATCTAATAGGTATTTGTCTGTTTCTGTCACATCAACAAAACTGAATTCCTCAAACTGGGCAAGAAATGTAGCTTTATCTGGAACATTACCATATTTGTTAAAATGGTCTACTATAAAGTTAAATTCTGTTTCATACCCTACAAAATATTCTTCCGTTAATGCATTCTTATTTATTAATTGAATATCTCCAGTTTGAAGTACTTTATTAATTATTTGTAATGTAATCATTTTATGCCCCTCCTATCTGCTCCAATGAATCGAATAGAAGTACTATCATTCCAAACTCTACTTGCAAGTCTATTACCAAGTGCATCCCGCAATTCATCTTGATGTAAGTTTCCTGTGTAAATATTGGATAGCTGATTTAGCTTTCTTTGGTCAATGTATGTAAGTAGGTTAGCATGGTCAAAATCTCCGAGTTTTGTTGCGGCTATATCATCCCATATAACTAAGTCCACCGTCATGAGTCTACTCTTTAGTGTTTCGAAATCTTCATCCTTCCGACTTATTCCCTCTTTAATTTTTGTAAGAAACGTTGGAACATGTATGAAAATTCCTCTACATCTAAATCCATTACCTACCCATATATCATCAAAATACTTTTGTAAGAGCTTGATTGCCCAGGTAGTTTTTCCATTACCAAAGTTATCACTATAAATATAAATACTTTCACCATTTTTAACAAAGTTTAGAATATCATCTTTTATTTCTTTTAATGTGATGAAAGCTTGGACATCTTTTTTAGATGGCGTTAATAAAACGGCATATTGCCTATTTCTTGGTATTCCACTGTTTTGCATTAGATAATCCATTTCCATATATCTTATACAACCTGCATTACATTCAGGAGTCTCATACTTTCCACAGGCGCTGGTATACCAACATTTGTTTTTATCAAATATATACTCATACGTCATTAGTTCACCTCATCGCATATATGATTCTTCATAATCGCAATGGTTTTGTTATATCCATCCCTTCTGCGTCCAATCATTACAATAAATTCTTTAATATCTTCTTCATCTTCGGCTATCCAATACCCTCCACCTTCAGTTTCTTTTGAACATATTGGATATTCTATTCTAAGCTGTGCAATAATTTGTTTTAACCCTCTAAGTTTTAATCCGGTGAATCTCATTAGGTCTTTACTTGTTATAGCATTTTTTCTGTTATTCGGTATTAAATTTAAAACTTGCTCTTTTACTGTGCTCTTCATTAGTGTTTCCTCCTTTAATTTTATCTTCCTATATATTATATAGAAAATATGCTCATTTTATAAAGTAATATCATCAAAGAAAACAGGAAGTATGAAATTAACTTGCTCTAATAACATATTAGCTACTTCTCTCATTTGAGGGTGAGCTGCGGGGCTTGTCCTCAATTTTAAGAAATGTCTCCATTCTCTAAGATTTGCGGTCATGATTAATTCAGTCTTTAAGCTATTAGGTAATACCGCTCTAGCCTCTTCTGGCTTCGCTCCCCAATTTAATAGGTCAAAATAAGCGTGTTCTGCGCCCTTACAAGCATTTTCCCACATTAGATAACCTTCTGTTCCAGGCTCAAGGTAAGATGGTTGTATAACGGTAATTTCTCCGTCAAAGTCTCCTTTCGAATAATTGCAATATCTTGTTGATTCCTGACTATAACTTGCTATTCTATGACGCACTATTTCATGGGTAACTCCCCTATCACAAATAAACTTTACAGTAAAACTTGCATGCTCCAATACACTTTCATGACCTTTTTTTATAAGGTTCATAATAAATTTAGTACCTGATTCAGCTGTAATTCTGTCTTCACTTTTATAACAAACCCTTCCGCATAACTCAATCTTCTTAATCATTTCCTCAGGCATAATTTTATCAATAATCTCAACGCTCGGCTTAATTATTTTCATTATTCTTTCTCCTCTCTATGTAAACTTCTTTCAGCTTCAAATCCATCTGGATATCTTTTTCTTAATTTATCAATATTCATTTTTAATACAGTTTCTAAATCGTATCCAAT
>JAAYPH010000166.1 GCA_012519955.1 Candidatus Epulonipiscium sp. | reverse complement strand
TCTGCACATTTTATGTATTCTAAAGTTAAATTAACATCACTTTCTTCTAAACATATTAATTCCGAAACTCTAATTCCTGTAGCATACAATACTTCAAGCATCGCTTTATCTCTAATCCCTTTGAGATCCTTCTCGTTAGGCTGTCGTAATAAAAGATCTACTTCCTGAATAGATAGAATTTCGGGGAGCTTCTTTTCAATCTTGGGAGATTCTAAA
The DNA here is from genome assembly GCA_012519955.1 of Candidatus Epulonipiscium sp. Lineage (GTDB taxonomy): Bacteria > Bacillota > Clostridia > Lachnospirales > Defluviitaleaceae > Defluviitalea > Defluviitalea saccharophila. Next base: position 5,157 of record JAAYPH010000166.1, on the reverse strand, counting down.
TCTTGGGTTAAATCTTCCTGAATAAGATTTGTCTTCTGTAAAAACTGAAAAAAAGAACGAATGGAAGCAATATTCCTTGAAATTGTCGAAGTCGATCTCCCACTTTTTTGCAGATTTAGTAAGTATGCAGTTATATTCGTTCGTTTTACTTTTTGAATCTTCTTTACCCCTGAGTCTTGCAAGAAACTAACAAAATGCCGAAGATCTCTTTGATAGGAAAGAATCGTATTTTCTGATGCACCTTTCACATCTCTTAAATAACCTGCATATTTTTCAACGACTTCTTCCATCTTATGTACTCCTTTGTATTTGCTATTATTTCCAAGCTATTTTTAATTATAAAATATTTCGTATAAAAAGTCGATATTTTTTCCAAAAAATTTATATGAAAATATCATGCTGTCTTTAAACGATTCAGCCAATCATTTCAGGCATAATCATCTGCATAAAAATCGGTGAAATAAAGGTTTCAATAAATCCTGTCAAAAGAACAATCAATAAACCTATTAGAAAAACCAACCCGTATTCTACCCACTTTCCCCTTCTTTCCTTTGCATATTTTTGATTATTTTTATAGTTGGATAAAGCAAAATTAATACTGGCAGCAGAAATAAATACAATCCCCGGAATAAGCACAATACTCTGCGGCAGACAAGACAATATGCTAAATAAAAAACCATTCCATCCATAATGGATAAATAAAAAAGCAGAAGTAAATCCATAAGAAAAACCTTTTATAAAAACCGCCAGTAAAATAAAAGGTATTCCTATTAGTCCAAGGCCTAAAGCCCACATAATACCGATTGTTTTACCATGGGACCAAAAGGATTGCTGCAGTACTGCTGAACGGGAAAAGCTTTCTTGAGGAAATCTGACAAAAAACTCATTTAAGTACTGCAATAGCTCTTCATTCTGAATCGAATTCATATAGTTTGCAAATATTGCTCCAACACAAATTCCAATTAGTAGTACGAGGATACTTATTCCATACAGCATATCTCTCTTTGAAAAATTTCTTGGTCTACTCCTCACAGCTCTCTTCCTTTCAGTACATAATCCTCCTAGTAAAAGTTTTTATACTTTCTTTTATTTAGAAGGTTTCATCATAGAATAATATATGAAATACTAAAAGGAAATAGAACTGCTTGTACTCTTTATTATTTCTTGCTGTCTGTAAGCTTCTTAGCGGCAAGAATACCACATACGGTCTTTCCGTCTTCTATCCTGCCATCAAATATCATATCAAGAGCTTCATCCAGAGAGTACTTTTCTACATTTACAAACTCGTCCTCATCTAAATTTTGTTTGCCTTCATATAAGCCTTTGGCTAAATAGATATGGATTTTTTCTGTGCAAAAACCTATTGCCGTGTACATAGAGAAAATATGAGAAAACTCTGAAGCCTTATATCCTGTTTCTTCTTCCAGCTCTCTTTTAGCGCATTCTAACGGGTCTTCTCCATCTTCCAATAAGCCTGCCGGAATTTCAAGCAATTCCTTTCCTGCAGGATGTCTATATTGGCGTACGAGAAATATATTTCCCTCTTCATCCATAGGAATAACCGCTGAGGCGCCATTATGTAATATAACTTCTCTTTGGGCGGTTTTGCCATTTGGTAAAGTAATCGTATCTTTGACTAAAGATACAACTGCACCTTTGTAGATTTCTTCCCTTGAAACAGTCTTATGTTCTAGATTCATTTTATTTCTCCTTTCGGTCATAAACTTGTCCCTTTAAGAATAAACTATGAATAACTATATCAAATGAGGTGATTGTATGAAAGCAATTGTTACAGAAAATCAATTTACATGTGTAGGCAAAATAGACGAGATTATATCTTACCTTACAGATCTTCAAAATCAATATAAAACCATTAAAGAATATATCTATGAAAAAAGAAAGTATTTACGAAAGTAGATTTGTTAAAAGAACGCCACAGGCGCCACTTGTTCTAAAAAAAGCACTGTCTTCTAATATACTTCTTCCCATGGTTTTAATAAATAAATTATTTTTTTCCATTATATAAATAGTATCTTCATTTAAAAAAGAAATTTTGTGTTTTTTATCTAATCTAAATGTTTTATATTGCTTTATTATAAATTCCATTTCATGTTCTGAAAGACACGGAAAAGCCATATGACAGGGTATGAGACAATATGAACCCATGGCAGTTAAAAAGTGATGGCTTATTCCATAGTGTCTTTTTCTTTTTTCGCTAAAGCTAACTCTTGGAACACAAATTGGAATGCCTCCCATTGAATGAACGATATGTGCATTATTAACTATTTCCATACCAGTAAACCCAAGTTTTGTTCCAGTCCCCACATGACCCGGCCCCATAATTACAATAGCAGCATCACATCCAGCAATAAATTTTGCTCCAATTAAAGCTGTATAAAGGTTCACTGCCTCAAAGTCTCCTCCAAAAGCATTCCCACAGGTAAACGTACAATCGATCAAAGTCTTTTCTTTAAGGATTCGGACAATATGGCTAAATCCTATGGGCAATGCGCCTCCATCTGTCATAATATAGGCAATACGAGAGTCTGGCATTATCTCTTTGATGACTGCTGCTAATGGAGGAAGCATACTGTGAATACTTCCTATGGCAACAGGCATACCCTCTAAAGATTTAAAGGAATTAATGATCTGGGGATAGATTTCTTCTATCGTTAAACATTTCATTTGAATAGGAGTATATCTTAATTTCATTATATGTCCTGAAACATCGGAGTGGAGTGCATATGTACTCTTATTTGAGATAACGAAGTGATAGCCCCCTGTTCCTAAGTTTAAATCTATTGCAGTTGTATTGAGCTTTACAACATCTCCAATAGATACATCTCCGGTAATCTTAGGATATACAATGGCTTTGTATTCTAGCTCATTAATTGTAACAAGAATTTCAATGACATCATCATTTTTTTCTAATATTTGGGTCACTATTCCTTCTCTCAAATGAATCATGGAAAGCTCCTTTGTAAAAACTTTTTATCCCAATTCTAACCATTTTTTTGATAGTTTATTCTAATTTTTGAAGTTTAAATAAAACATTCTGTAAAGCATCATTTAGGTCTAATTTATTATGATCCAGAAAATCAATTAAATTGTTTTTCTCCTCTTCTGTCAAATACAAGCTTATTGTTTTCTTAGGTTTTTCATAAGTTTTTTTATGATTTGGAATTGCCGCTACAGCTAATTGATCTGCCATTTCATTCCAATGATTTCCACTATGTCCTTTAACTTTAATCCATTCAATATGCCTTTCTTGCTCTAATTGACGCATTTCCAACCATAAATCTTTATTTTCCACCGGCTTTTTAGCGGATGTCATCCAGCCGTTCTTTTCCCATTTATCAATCCATTTTTGTTTAAAACAATTAATCACATATGCGGAGTCGGAATAAATTTTAACTTGACTGTTGGGAGGAGTATTTTTTAACGCTTCAATAACTGCTCGCATCTCCATTCTATTATTTGTGGTTTCACTTTCTCCTCCCGACAACGTAGGTCCGTCCACAAAAACTGCAGCCCATCCTCCTGGCTGCAAGCCTTCTCCTTGATTATTGGCACAAGCACCGTCCGTGTATACCTCAAACAGGGACATAATATCCTCCTTTAATTCATTCTCTTAGTTTTTTCAAAACAAGCATTCATTGCTTCAATGATGCTGCTTCTGAAGCCTGTTTTTTCTAATATGGCAACTGCTTCAATAGTAGTGCCTCCCGGAGAGCAAACCGCATCTTTTAATTCTCCAGGATGTATGCCTGTTTCTAATACCATTTTAGCAGAACCTAAGACACTTTGGGCAGCTAATGTATAGGCCATCTTTCTTGAAAGTCCAGCCAGTACCCCGGCGTCTGCCATGGCTTCAATCATCATATATACATAGGCAGGAGAACTGCCAGATATGGGTACAACTGCATTCATTAACTTTTCTTCTATTTCTTCCATCACTCCAAAAGAAGAAAAGAATCGAATGATCTCTTCTTTTTCCTCTTCGCTGAATAAATCTTTAGAAAAACTCACTGCACTCATGCCTTCTCCAATTAATGCAGGCGTATTGGGCATGGCACGAACAATTTTTATATCATTTGATAGTTGCGCCTTTATAGAATCAATCGTTATTCCCGGAGCAATACTAATGACGATATGGTTAGTAGTGATCACTTCTTTTATTTCTTCTAATACAGAAGCATAATACTGAGGTTTTATCGCCAATACTATGTATTTTGCACGAGTTACAAGGTCCTTATTACTATTGCTCGATTCTATCTCTAATTGATTATGAATCCATTGGATTCTTTCCTTGGATGCATCTGAAAAAATGACATCATCCTTTTTTCCGTCCTTTATTAAACCTTTTAACATTGCATATCCCATATTTCCTGCACCAATAAATCCATATTTTTTCATATTCAGCCTCCTTTAGTTCTTTAGTATTAAGACACATTATACCACAAAAAATATAAAGCATTTATTTTATTTAAGAACATAAATATAAAAACGTTAAAAGTCATTGACAAAAATTATTATATAATCTATAATAAATTATAGAGTATCGCTCTACGCTACATGACTTTAGGGAGGTGGTAATATGGAATTTATGTGGCTTGTATGGCTTTTATTAGCAATTGGATTTGCAATAATCGAGATGACCAATGCAAGTTTCTTTATTATTTGGTTTTCTGTAGGTTCCATTGGGGCACTGATTATATCTTTGCTCACTTCTAACTTTATCATTCAATTTTTAGTCTTCTTGATTATTTCTATTGTGCTGCTGAGTTTTACTCATAGGATTACGAAAAAATACATTGTGCCAAAATCGTCTTATAAAACCAATATCGATGTATTAAAAAATGCCCAGGGAATTGTCATAGAAGAAATTAATAATAATAAAGGAACGGGGCAAGTAAAAGTTCAAGGGGAAATATGGTCTGCTCGATCTGCTAACGATGAGATTATTGCAGTAGACACTAAGATTATTGTTTTTGATGTAAAAGGGGTAAAATTAATAGTAGGTCCAGATATTACCCTTGATTAAGGTAACCAATTAATAAATTAAAACAATAGGAGGAATCAAATAATATGGGTTACGCTATACTTGCTTTTGGATTAATTTTTTTATTTGTAGTAATTTTTGCTTTTTCAAGTATT
>JAAYPH010000165.1 GCA_012519955.1 Candidatus Epulonipiscium sp. | reverse complement strand
TTTAACAAAGTTGAGCTCTTTTTCCTACAAAAATAGTTCACTTTTTAGATGAAAATTAATATTAATGCAAATGCAGCAAATATAGTGTGTAAAGAATCATTTTATAAAATCCGTGAATAATTCAGGGGTAATATTAAAGTTGGAAAGCCTTTTCACAAAAGGGATATGTATAAAAACAAAAGGGGAGAGTGTAAAAAAATGAGTAAGGGAAAAAGAATTACGTCTTTGATTAGTGCGGGTATATTTTTTGCCCAGTTATTTATTTCTTCAGGTATTATTTGTTTTAATGAACAAAACATTTATGCAGCTCCGTTCGATGGATATTCACAGAAAGTGAGTGACAAAATAAACAATAAGGGGCAGGATAATTCTAAAAATATTTTGAAGGAAAAGAAAAAAAGATTTATTGTTAAGTACAAAGAAAATGTAAGCCTTAACAAAATAAATGAAGTAGAACAATCGGTTTCTAAAAAATTAAAGATGAATAAAGTAAAAGGAAAGAAGAAAAATAATTTAGACAAAATAAAAGTTTATGAACTTGATACAACTGATGATATAAAGAATTCTGTTAAAGAGCTAAATAAGAATGAAAACATTGACTACATTCAGGAAGACTATGAATTAGATGTTTTTGATTATCCAAGTGACCATGAGTTTTCTAATCAATGGTATTTGCAGAACATCGGACAAGAAGTTGATGGCTCTGTGGGAATTCCGGGTATTGACATAAACGTAATAAATGCTTGGAAAAAAACAAAGGGTTCTAAAGATATAGTTGTAGGTGTGATAGATACTGGAGTTGATATATACCATGAAGATCTAAAGAATAATATTTATATAAACAGTGGAGAGATACCTGGCAACGGCATAGATGATGATTCAAACAATTACATAGATGATTATCAGGGATGGGATTTTGCAAATGATGATAATACAGTATTTGATTCTTCAATAGATGATAAACATGGAACTCATGTATCAGGCATAATTGCAGCTACAGAGAATGAAATTGGAATATGTGGAGTTGCTCCAGGTATAAAGGTGCTTCCAGTGAAATTTATTAATGGGAGCAGTGGTTATACATCGGATGTAATTGAAGCAATACAGTATTGTAAAAACATGAATGTGGATATTGTTAATTGTAGTTGGGGATGCTCGGAAGATAATTACGCTTTAAAAGAGGCAATGGAGGAAAGTGGGCTTACTTTTATATGTGCTTCTGGAAATAATGGTCTTAATACTTCAGATACGAAAATTTATCCAGCGTGTTTTGAATTACCTAATATTATATCTGTTGCAGCCATAGACAATAAAGGCAACCTAGCCAATTTTTCGAATTATGGAAATGATATTGACATCGCGGCACCTGGGGTAAGAATTTTAAGCACACTTCCTAATAATAGCTATGGAATTCTTAGCGGGACTTCAATGGCGGCGCCTTTAGTAACTGCAGCCTTATCACTATTAAAGAGCTATGATAATAATATATCTCAATCAGAAATGATAAGTAGGATTAAAAATTGTGTAAGTTTTTCGAATAACCTTACTGGTATGGTAGCATCAGGAGGAAGTTTGAATGTAGATGCAGTTATCAATAATACAGTTTCAAATTATATAGATAATATAGAACCTACGCCCACACCAACAACTATTTATACAATACTCCCTGCAAATACACCTGCTGGAGAGAAATATATTGATGAAATATTAATAGAACCCAAAGATAATTCATTGGAAGGAAATAATAAGCAAATTAAACCAATTCCTGAAAATATTAATCTAGATACAGTGTGTTCAAGTATATATGCTCAAAGTAGTTTACCGGATGCTTATGAAGCAAATGATAATAAAGATACTGCTACATCTATAACACAAGGTATAAATATTAATGCAAATATAAATATAGACACTGACGAAGATTGGTATTGTGTGAACGCAACTGCTATAGGAAAGATTACTGTAACACTAGACAATATTCCTGAGAATTGCGATTATGATATTGCAATATATGATAAGAGTGGTGCTTTTGTTACAAGTTCTTCAGCATCAGGTAATACACCGGAAAAAGCAGATGCTCTAATTAGTGAGGCAGGAGAATATTATATAAGAGTATATTCGTGGAGGGGTTCAAACCCTACAACTAATTATATTCTTAAAGCGGTTATTTCAAAACCAGATAGCTATGAAGTTAATGATTATATTCATCAATATAAAGAAATACAGCTTAGGGATAGAGTAACTGCAACTATTGACAATTTAAAAGACGAAGACTGGTTCAGAATAAATATCAGTCAGGGTGGGGATTATGTATTTGCGCTTCAAAACATTCCTATCGGCACGGATTATGACTTATATGTGTATAATCATACAGGAGATAATATATCTAAATCAACACTTGGGGCAAATAGTAGTGAAGTGATAAACCTATCATTAACTCCCGGTAATTATTACATAAGTATAAGGTCCTTTTCTGGGTATTCAGACGCTAAAGATTATGAATTTGCAGTTAATGAAAAAAAGACGTTTTCTATGGAATTTGATAAGAAGTTTGCAAATGTAGGTGAAATCGTCACTGCTACTATTAAAGTTGATAATATTGATAGTATAGCGGGATTTCAAGCAAACATAGTATTTGACCCTAAAGTACTACAAGTTGTAAATCCAGATACTGGTGATATTTATATTTCTAATACACTTCCGACAGAAGGGAATATTTTAGTTAATTCTGATTACCAAAATTTTTATTTAGCATCACATGATCTGAAAAAGGGTATTTTGAATTTTGGAAAGGTGTACCAAAATTTAGAGGAATATAAAGTTAGCGGAAATTCCGAAGCTACCGGAACTATTGCAAAAATCGGGTTTAGGGTTTTGGGAGATTATGCTACAAATGTTAGATTGGAAAAGCTTGTTTACAAAAATGAAGGATTAGAGGACTCGGTAGTAGAAGATGTTACTGTTTTTGACTGGAATGGGGATAAAGTTCCGGATAGCGAATATTTAGTTGTTCAACCAATAACTATAAATCCTTATTCAGCAGTTATAATCAATAGTAGTTCTGTTACACAGTTTGATATAAGTGAACCTTTATCATCAGGTGAAATTAAAATTGCTTCTGCAGGAAGTACAAAAATTTGTGGTTATATAGAACCTGATTTTTTAAACAACTCAAAATTATTATCGAATTTTAAGGTTCAGGTGCTAGGAACAGGGAATTCATCTATTTATGACTATACTGATAGTAGTGGGTATTTTGAAATAAACAATGCTCCCGATGATTGCTCATATACTCTACAGATATCCAAAAGTGGATATCTATATCGTACAATTAAAGTTCCTGTTAATGGACATCAGATTGGTACATTAGCTTCGCCTATAAAAATGTGGGCTGGTGATTTAGCACAAGATAATGCAATTAATATGGAAGATGTTTTAGAGGCTTGCAAGTCGTTTAATAATGCAAAAGTAGATGCTAAATATAGTGCTGCTCGTGATTTGAATTCCGACGGGGCAGTAAATCTTGAAGATGTAATGATAATCGCAAAGAATTTTAATACAGTGCCTACTGATTATAATTTATACAGTCCAGTTGCAGTTGCAGAAAAATATGACTGGTACTATTTCACCATGACAGATGAAAATGGAGTTACTGCCAGGATATACCTTTCTGATATAGGAGAAAGCACAAGCACAGAAAATGTTACCATAGTAGCAAATCGAAGCGATGAAGCGTTATGGTGTGAGTATACATTAAGTGGAAGTGTCTTGTCTAGACCTAAAGCTTCATATGCATTCGATCCTATAAAAAGTGGGGATGTCACTGTTGCATCAATAGGTACCTCAGCATATATCTTTAATGTAAAAGACGTTCAAGTGCAAATAGAAAAGATAAAGAATAAGCTTCTTAATTTATTATATGAAAAAACAGGAATATATCCAGTTCTAAATGAAGATATAAAAATGGTTGCAACCGGTATAGTTTTTGGAATAGATGATAATATGTTTTTTGGTGCGGCTCATAAAATATTAAGGAGAGAGCCATATGACGATAATTATTACTTCATGCGCGCGAAAACTTTCACCGATGCCGTATTTACAGCAGCATATACTACTGCTGGAGTAGCAAGTGCTGTGGAAGCATTTAGAGCGCTACAAACTGCAGGTGCAAGTGGAGCTATGGCATTAGCAACTTCTCCAACAGGTGTTGGTGGTGTTACATTTGGAGGTGTAGCAGTTGCACAACTAGCAGAGGCAGCAGCAATGGCAGGTGTAGCAGTTGTTTCTGGATGTTTGGCTGGACGTTCGCAGGGAATATTAAAGGCTGATGCAGATAGGTTAAATAGTGTTATTAATAAGGGAGGTCTAAAGGCTGGAGATAAAACTCCTAAAGGTAGAACGCTTACTGAACATGCGGCAGTAAATGCGAACAAACGTGGATTTACAACAAAAAGAATAGATGATACAATAGATAATTGGTCACAGAAAGTATACCAACCTGAGGCAAAAACTGTCTATGCAAAGGTAAATGGAAACTTCTATGATGTTGTAATTACTAATAGAAATGGTGATATTGTAACAGTAGTAGGTGGAAATACTGAATCCCTTAAAAATTGGAATGCTGTTACAAAGATGCTTGACAATAATGGTGGCTATTTCTCATTGCCACAGTTATAGGAGGAGGTTATTATGCCTAAGTTAATCAATACTGAAAACAATATTGTTATGGAGCTAAACTTAGTGAAGAATGAACGTTTTGATGTCAAAATTGGTCGAGATGATTTTGAAAATTGGATTCCTTTTGTATTTGATTTTATTATTGAGAAAATAGAAGTGTATTCATACACAGAAGAAAGTATTGCATCTTTTTCTATTGAAGATATTAAAATCATGATAACAAGGTTTGAATCTGTAATCAAAGATAAATCAGAAGGGATTGAATTGAAGCGTCTAGGATGGGGGCCGATTGAAAATTATTTTAGTATCGAGCTTTATGAAACATATGAAGAAAACAGGGTTAATGTTGATTTATGGATTAGTGTTGGGGAACTAACATTAGGTAAGTCATCTGGATATGATAGAGGATTTAGTTTTGAAGTTACAATTGATTCGCTTAAAACTTTCATTGAAGGAATAAAGGAACAGTTTAAGGTTTTAGTTGAATAACTCTAGCAATTATGAATTTGATTAAAATTTATAAACTTTTAAAGAACGTGGAAACAAAAGTAGATGTAACTATAAACTTACAGGCTTTATTTGCTTGATTAAGTTTTTAAAAACAGTAGATATAAATATTTAAGAAGGTTGGAAAATAGCTTTGTTTTTCCAACCTTGCTTTTTGGAATAATTATATTGTATCTTGCATTGTGGTGTATGGATGCCATTGCCACAGTTATAGGAGATAATTATGGCTAAGTTAACCAATAAAGAAAACAATACTGTTATGGAAATAAACCTTATTGATTAAAGTTATTATAAGGAGGTCTTCGATGGATAGTTTCAGATATTTCTTAGAATGTTATTTTAATTGTAGTACAAATTACAATGAATTAAATGAGTTAATTGATGAATTTAAAGATACGGAAAAATCCAGTAATGTGAATAAAGTTATTTCTGAATTACAATCAATTATTAACAGCAAAAATTTATCTATTGCACAAATATATATAAAAAAATACGGAATGAGAAATATGGATATAGATAAAGTACTATTATTAGTAGAATTTATTCTAGAAAAATTAATCCAAAAACAGAGGGAAAATCTGGATACTAATATTTTCTACAAATAATAATATATTAAGTTAAGAATAGATATAAAGATTGATAACCTTTATTGTTAGGCACAAATTCAGACCTATTTATAGGTGTTGGTGCTGTGTTTTGATATATATCAGATGCAATGTCAGAAGTATTGGTTGATGTTTTGAATTAAAAACGGTAGAAATAAATTAATGAAGAAGGTTGGAAAATCACTTTGTTTTCCAACCTTGTTTTTTGGAATATTGTATTTTGAAATTGCGTTGGAGTGATCATCAAATTTGTAGGAGGTAATATGGCTAAGTTGACTAGTAAAGAAAACAATATTATTATGGAAATAAATCTAATAAAAGGTAAACGTTTTGATTTGGAGATTGGTCGAAGCGATTTTGAGAACTGGATTCCTTTTACATTCAATCTTACTGTAGAGGGAAAGGAAGTATATTCTTATACGGAAGATCATGATGCAACTTTTTCAATGCAAGATATTAAGTTTATGATAACAAGGTTTGAATGTGCAATTGAGGATAAATACAAAGGCATTGAATTAAAGCGCGTTGGATGGGCTCCAATAGAGATGTATTTTAATATGGAGCTTTATGAACCATATGAGGAAAATGAAGTTGGTTTTGAAATATGAATTAGAGTTGGGCCATTAACTAATGGAAAATCACATAGATATAGTAGGGGCTTTGATTTTTTAGTAACGACTGATTCGCTAAAATCCTTTATTGATGGAATAAAGGAACAGTTTGAAGTCTTGGTTGGACAGTCCTGATAATTGTTATAGTGATTAAGAGAGATTGTAAAAGTTCGAAGAAGTAAAGCTAATAGGAGTAAAATAAATGCATAATTTAGAAAAAACACTTATCTCATTTGGTATAATTGATTCAGCATTGTTAGCTTTTTCAATTGAAGACTGGTATAACAAAGTAAGTTTATCCTTTGAAGGAAAACATGAAATAGGAAGGGTATTGTGTGAATTTACGGAATGTTTTCAAATAGATTTTAAGCATGATTTAAATTACACAAAAACTGTAAATATTGATGGTTCTACAGATTACAAATATTTTGTTCAGAATATAGAGATTGTTGAAGAAAATGGCTATTTGTTTTGCTCTATATCTGCATGGCCGTTTCAAGGTAAAATTGTTTGTAAAGATATTGTGATTGAAACAAAGAAATTATCTGACTAAATTAATCACACTGAGCAAAGTGATTTTTTAAGTTCAAAGAAGGGAAGCTAATATGCTAGTCTGAAATTAACAAAAGAAGATGTTGAAGAAATTATCAAGAAGGTTGAAACGAACTATCCGGAAGGGAGTGAAGTTGTGATGACTTTAGCTGAAGTATTAAGACAGGAAGGAATTACAGGAGGAGAAGAAAGAAACTCTTTATAAGATATATAAGACAGCGATAAGGCTATTGACTAAAAGATTTGGGAAATTGCCAGATGAAATGAGGAATAAAATATCACAATTGGATGTTGAAAACTTAGAAATTAGAAATTATTATCGATAGCATTTTTGATTACGAGAAGTTAAAGGATGTAAAAAAATACATTTAACCAACCATATAAAGCTCACCATTGAATTGGTGGGTTTTGATTTTATTTTATTTACTTTATAGCTCAATCAAACACATTTACAATCCATTGTTGATTCAACGCATTCCCGTTCAAAGCACACACCACAGACTCCGACACAGATATTGCGTGAAATGACCAAAAATCTTCGCAAAGAAATTCACCGTACTCAGAATGAAATTAG
>JAAYPH010000164.1 GCA_012519955.1 Candidatus Epulonipiscium sp. | reverse complement strand
TTGTTCATTTTAAAGGACAAAAAGCGAAGATGATTAAAACCATACAGGATGAGATATTTGATTACTATGAAGGGGTCATTCCTCCCTGTGAAAGCACTACTTCATATTTTTTTGAACTTATAAAATATGGTGCATCTTTTTATTATAATAAAAAAGGCTTAGTTAAGCATGTCGAGCATGTCTACGATTTTAGAATTGTTCCAGATTTTCATACCCCGGATTGGGCAAAGGGAGCAGTGATGTATCAAATTTTCGTGGATAGATTTTATAATGGCGATCCCACCAATGATGTATTGGATAATGAATATATTTATGCAGGCAAACCCTCTGAAAAGGTAAATGATTGGTACAGATATCCTTCTGTGGATGGAATCCGTGAATTTTACGGAGGAGATCTAAAAGGAGTTATGGATAAATTATCCTACCTTAAAGAGTTGGGTGTAGAGGTTATTTATTTTAATCCTATTTTCGTATCTCCCAGCAATCATAAATATGATATTCAAGACTATGATTACGTGGACCCCCATTACGGAGTGATTATTGAGGATGGGGGAGAAGTATTGTCTGAGGGCAAGTTTAACAATAAGTATGCCACGATGTATGTTAAAAGAACTACCGATAAGAAGAATTTAATTGCAAGCAATGAATTGATGATTAAATTAATCGAGTTGGCCCATGCTAATGGGATAAAGGTTATTTTGGACGGTGTATTCAATCACTGCGGTTCTTTTAACAAATGGATGGACAGAGAAGGCTTTTATGGAGGACAGCCAGGATATCCAAAAGGAGCATACAGAGAAAAAGAAAGCTTTTATCATAACTATTTTCAGTGGTATGATTTTAATAATTGGCCTAATAATGACTGCTACCATACATGGAATGGATTTGACACCCTTCCAAAGTTAAATTATGAAGGCTGCAGAGAATTGTTTGATCATATTATCAGTATTGGACGCAAATGGGTGTCCCCGCCTTATAATGCAGATGGCTGGAGATTGGATGTTGCGGCAGAATTGGGTTACAGTAAAGAATACAATCATTATTTTTGGAGGGAATTTAGAAAAGCGGTTAAAGAAGCAAATCCTAATGCCATAATCCTGGCGGAGCATTATGGAGATTCCTATGATTGGCTTCAAGGGGATCAATGGGATACCGTTATGAATTACGATGGATTTATGGATCCTGTCTCTTATTTTTTAACCGGTATGGAAAAGCACAGTGATCATTTTAGAGGAGATTTGCTTGGAAACGCCAAAATATTTGAAGATGCCATGAGATATCATATGGCTAGATTTAATATACAATCCCTTCAAGTAGCTATGAACGAATTATCAAATCATGATCATTCCAGATTTTTAACGAGAACCAATCGTACCGTTGGACGTATTCATACAAAGGGTTGTGAAGCTGCGGCTTATAATATCAATAAGGGAGTTATGAAAGCGGCAGTTGTTATTCAGATGACCTGGCCCGGGGCACCTACTATCTATTATGGAGATGAAGCTGGGGTGGTGGGATGGACTGATCCCGATAATAGAAGAACTTATCCTTGGGGAAGAGAAGATAATGAACTTCTAAGTTTTCATAAAGATATCATTAAAATTCATAAAAGCTATGAAGCCCTAAAAACTGGCTCCTTGGAATTTTTGCTTACGGATTATTGGGTGTTAAGTTATGGCCGATGGGATAAGAATCATCGTTTTGTCGTTGTTATAAATATTGATGACAAAGAAAGAGAACTTTCCATTCCCGTATGGAGAGTGGGTGTTCATTATACCGATGAGATGATGAGGATACTATATGCAGATATTCACAATTATTTTACGGAAAATAAAGCTTGCAAAATTAATAATGGCATTTTATCTGTAAAAATGCCTCCTTACAGCAGTATGATCTTTATGCAATAGGGGCGAATAATCTTCGCCCCAGTCTGTTTAAAGATGGAACTTGACAATCTTTTAATTATATTATACGATATATATCGCATTTATATTTAAATTTGGAGGAGTATCGAAGTGGTCATAACGAGAACGACTCGAAATCGTTTGACGGCTTAAACCGTCCGTGGGTTCGAATCCCACCTCCTCCGTTTTTTATTTATGTATAAATAATTAAAAAACGACATAAAATAACCCAAGATAAACAAGAATTTGACTTTAAACAAAGTTATACATAGAGCGGAAATGAACTAAAGAGATCATAATGAAAGGAGAATCGGTATGCAGTGCAAATGGAAAAGAAATCTCCCGATGGATATGGATGAACTAAGAGAAATGATATCCAAGCTATCAGCCAGAAGAAGTAAAAAGCGCATCATTGCTTGTATTTTTCTCGGAATCGCTGTAATAGCTGCCATTGGTGGAGCAGTATGGTACGTACTTCAAAGAAATAAAGATAATGACGATGATTATGATGATTATGACGATTTCGATGATGACTATGAGGAATACGATTCGGATGAAGACTGCAATTGTACAAATGTTGTAAAAGAAGAAATTGCTGAAATTGAAAAAGAAAAATTAGCGGAAGAATTAGAAGAAGCAATGCAAACAGAATTAAAAGACGGAGATCAAAACGAAGAAACCCAAAATGTAGAAAATCAAAATGAAGAAGAGGACAGTGACATAAACTAAAAAGACATCTACGGATGTCTTTTTTACTGCAAAAAATTTTTTAAAGAGGTATAATGTAGTTAAAGGGGTGATCAATATGAATCAACAAGCAGCAGATAATGCTTTTCAACATGCATGTAAATTGGGTAAAGCGAGTTATTCAGAAAATGTTTCAAAGGGGATTTCTGGTTATCTGCCTTCATTAGACGGACTAGTTAAAAACTCAGATATTGCATCGGAAATTAATCTGGGAATCGTTGAAATTCCTCTAAAGAAGATTATTGGTACATACTCTCATTCCAGAAGTATTGCTTTTGCAAATAATTTTATGCCGCTGATATCGGGAGAGTCAGAGTTTAAAGCCAAGTGGACTTCCCTTTATGCTGCCCATATGGAAGAAGGAATCAGAGACCCTATTAAAGTCTATGAATATTTGAATTGGTTTTATGTTGTTGAAGGAAATAAACGAGTGAGCGTTTTAAAATATTGTGATGCCTATGGAATACCTGCTGCTGTAACCCGTTTAATTCCTAAGAAAGACGAGTCAGACCCTGTTATTAAAATATACTATGAATTTCTTGAATTCAACAAACAAACGGGAATCAACTCCATTTGGTTTTCAAAAGAAAACGGTTTTATCGAACTGGGGAAATATCTTCAACAATATACTCCTAATTTAACGGTTTATTCGGATAAGTATAAGCATTTTATGGGGAATATTTATCGACCCTTTAGAGAAATCTATCATAAATTAGGAGGAGATAAACTTACCATCACAACTGGGGACGCTTTATTGGAGTATATTAAGGTCTACGGTCTTCCGAATGAAATCAGCGAGGAAGTATTAAGGAATCGCGTTAAAAAGTTTATGACAGAATTGGAAGCCTTATCAGAAAATCAATCGATTGAAGTTAGAACGGATTCGATGGAAGTCCCTAAAAAGAATGTGATTTCTTCTCTTACAACTCTAATGACAGCAAAGAAAAATCTTAAAGTAGCTTTCGTATATGCCAAAACAATTAAAACCTCCGGCTGGACCTATGCCCATAATTTAGGAAGGCTTCATGTGGAAAATGTATTGAAAGATCAAATTACAACTACCTATTTAGAAAATGTTCCTGAAAGCAATGAAGCTTATGGGTATCTTAAGGAGCTGGCTAAAGATGACTTCGATATTATATTTACCACCAGTCCGACCTATATTACACCTACTTTAAAGGCGGCACTGGAATTCCCGAACGTTAAATTTTTAAACTGCTCCGAGACCCATTCTTTTAGACATGTAAGCACGTATTTTGGACGTATACATGAGCCAAGATTTTTAACAGGCATTATTGCCGGTTCTTTAACTAAAACAAATATAATCGGTTATGTAGCCACATATCCTATTCCTGAAGTAATTACAGGAATCAATGCCTTTGCCTTAGGAGCACGAATGGTTAATCCCTATGCGAAGGTCAAAGTCGAATGGACGAATAAATGGGATCAACCGGACAAAGCTAAAAATCTTGGGATCGCATTAAACAATGCCGGTGCAGACATCATTGCCCATGACGATTTGCCTATACCAGGGGAAGAATCAAAAGAATACGGGGTATATTCTTTAAAATATACCAATGATGGCGGAAAGAACTTATCTCAGGTACATTTTGCCCTGCCTATTTGGAACTGGGGAATATTTTATGAAAAACTGCTTAGAAATATTTTAAGCGGTACGTGGAAGATCGTATTCGATGTATTAAATTCCAACCCTAAACTGGTTAACTTCTGGTGGGGAATGGATACGGGTATGGTAGATATCATTTATTCAAAAACCCATGTCCCTTTACAAACTCAGAATTTAGTTGAATTAATGAAGAAAATGATTATCCAAAATGAATATCATCCTTTTACTGGTCCTATTTACGATCAAAATGGGACTTTGCGTATACCCAAAGATGAAGCGGCAAGCTATGAGCAGATTCTATCTATGAATTGGTTTGTTGACGGAGTAGAAGGTGAAATACCTAAATTAGATGAAGAACGCCTCAGTGATCCATTAACAGAAATGCTTGGAATCAAACAATAAAAAATCCCTGTTAAGGGATTTTTTTAATATTCCAAGATATGATATTCATAGGCGTTAATAATGGATGTCTTTTTATAAGATATAAATCGTTCCTGCCGGCCGTAATTTAAATGCTGATGACCATGAATAAAGTATTTTGGACTATATTGATCCAATAGTTCAATAAAGGATTGAAATCCTCTATGGCATAAATCGTCCCCATCCCCAAGACCGTAAGCAGGCGCATGAGTAAGCAATATATCAAACCCATTATATTTTTTGAGGACTCTTTTTAATCTTTTGATGCGAAGGGCCATTTCTTTTTCGGTATATTGGAATCTGCCGTTATTATAGACTTGTGAGCCACCTAACCCAAGAATTCGAATATCATTGTAAATCACCAATTGATCGTCGATACTCGTACATCCCAGAGGTTCTTTAACAATATAAGGTGTATCATGATTTCCATGCACATAAAATAGAGGTGCTTTAATCATAGTGACTAAGAAAGAGAGATATTCAGACTTCAAATCACCGCTGGATAATATTAAATCAATATCTTTAAAGCGTTCACGATCAAAATGATCCCATATATACCTAGATTCTTTATCTCCGACTGCAAGTATTTTCATGACTGTGTACCGACTTTCTATTTTTCTTGTAGTGTAAATTAGAATCAAATTTTAAAATATTATATCTATTAGTGTACCATAAAAGCTGTCGATATAAAACCTATATTTTATATTTATAAATTTTAATAAAAAAATTAAAAAAGAGGGTTGACATTTAATTCGATATTTGTTATTATACTCTTCGTCACAGCAATTAAATGCTCTTTGACAATAAAATAATGTATGATAGCTTATAATTAAACCCAATCAATTCCATTGATTGAAGGATAGTAAATAGCCAGTAAACTGGCAAGGATTATAACATGAGAGTTTGATCCTGGCTCAGGATGAACGCTGGCGGCGTGCTTAACACATGCAAGTCGAACGGGGTTATTATGAAGGTTTACCGGATTAATAACCT
>JAAYPH010000163.1 GCA_012519955.1 Candidatus Epulonipiscium sp. | reverse complement strand
TTGTTGGCATTATTTTGTGGACTATAATTGGCAAATTATTTAGTTCTTTATTTGTAAGCTTATTAGGAGTTGTTGTAAATTCAATGCTTCATGGGAACTTGAAATATGGAGATATTTATAGAATAGGCATTTATTCTCTTACTTTTCCTTCTATCATTAAATTGATTATAAAGCTATTACCTTATAAAATCCCTTACTTAAGCTCTATGTTCTTCTTTATATACTATGGTCTTGTGATTTTATATATAGTAAAAGCAATACATTCAATCAAAAGAGAAGGTCAGTTTGTTGGACCAAATTATAATTAAAACCTCGGTAGATTCCGAGGTTTTTTGCGTTAATCATTTAGTTATTATTGTATCAATCACATCTTTTATAATTTTTATACCTTTTACAATTTGATATTCATTCACAGCTGCAAAGCTAAGCCGTATGTATGAAGATGAATCCTGGGTAGAGGAAAATAAAGAACCAGGAGAAAGTATAACATCCCTAGCTAAAAGTAAATCACATAAGTTTTCTATAGAGATAGAACGAGTCAATTTTATCCACATGCTTAATCCTCCCTGAGGAGGTATGTAGGTGATATAGTCGTTCAAGTAAGTATCTAATGCATTAAGAAGACAATGGTATCTTTTCTCATAAATTCCACAGATCTTATCTATATGGCTTTTCCAAAGATCCTTTCTAAGGTATAAATCAAATATTCTTTGTATAAATCCAGAAGGAAAAATATCTATTGTAGTATGCTTCTGCGATAAAATGCACCCTAAGATTGCTTCCGGAAGAATTAAAAATCCCAGACGAAGGCCGGGCATCAGTATTTTAGTAAGATTTTTAATATAGATCACTCTATTTTCGTCATCCATAGCCTTTAAAGAAATATTGGGCTGATCCGAATAATTTAAGTCGCTTAAATAATCATCTTCGATAATATATGTATTATATTTTTGTGCTAAATCTAAAATAATCTTTTTCTTCTTCAGTGAATAGGAGTATCCAGTGGGATTTTGATAATAAGGCATTACATAAATAAATTTTGGATGATATAACTTAAGGGAATCCTCTAATAATGCAGTATTCATACCATCTGTATCCATAGGGATCTCTATGATGCGTGCTCCTCGGCTCATGAATGCGGCAATAGTACCATGATAGGCAGGTTTTTCAACAAATACAATATCTCCGTACTGAAGCATTGCTTTCGAGAGCATGTCTATACCTTGTTGAGTATCTGAGATCATTAGAATGTTGTCTTTAGATGTATGGATACCGTATGCTAGTAAAAAATTTACGATAGATTCCCTTAGATATTCAAATCCTTGCTTTCCTTGTTCACTGAATGCGTTGCCTTTATCTCGTTCTAACACTTCATTGAGTACGGATTTAAAGTCTTCTACAGGAAATAAATCTGTAGAAGGAGAAATGCATGCAAAATTAATTGTATTTTTGGAAATGGAAACTTCCTTGTGGAGCGTATTTTTATCTTGTTCAGGGAACAAAGGGGAGGAAATTATTTCTAATGGAAGAGGAGAGACATAGGTACCGCTTCCCATTTGGGCGTAGACGACACCTTTGTTTTCTAAATATTTATAGGCATTGACTACCGTAACATTATTTATTTTTAGCTGCGTCGCCAGGCTACGGATGGTAGGCAATTTTGTATTAGGTTTTAATATCCCCTTTTGAATGAAGTCGTTTAAGGCATCTCCTAACTGCTGATAAAGAGGTGTCTTACTATTTTTATTCAATTGTATCGACACAAAATAATTCATTTTGTGAAGTCCTCCTTTTTGTATTGATGGGAGCTGCTATATACATTTGTGTAGAAAATATTTTAGAAAAATTTTAGTGATCGTACGATAAAATATTATTATGATGCATATACGTTTTTTACCACTTATGGATGAGAATTTTTTATCAGATTCATAATATTCTTGATTTATTTTTGAATTGGTGTAAAATCATAATATACCTTTTAAGACTATTGATAATATTTAAGACAGGGGAGAATAAACAATGAAAGAATTGTCTCTGCACATATTGGATATTATTGAAAACAGTGTACGAGCTAAAGCAAGTGAAATAAAATTAGAAATTACTGAGGATTTAGAAGAAAATCTTTTTGAAATTAAGATCGAAGACAATGGAAAAGGAATGGACGAAGAGTTTGCCAAAGCTATAAAAGATCCTTTTAAGACCACTAGAACAACAAGAAAGGTTGGGCTTGGAGTACCTCTGCTCGTGGCAGCATGCAATAGGTGCAATGGGGATGTAGAAATTCAAAGTACGCTAGGAGAAGGCACAAAATTAAGAGCATGGATGGAACATAATCATATAGACAGAGTGCCTTTGGGAGATATTGTTAGTACCATAACAAACTTGATTATGTCCAATCCGAGTATTGAATTTATATATGTACACAGGTATAATAATAGAGTATTCAGAATTGATACACAAGAAATAAAAGACATACTAGGGGGTGTGCCTATCAACGAACTTTCAGTAATAGCATGGATTAAAGAATATCTGGCTGAAAATTTGACAGAAATTAGACAAAAATCTTAGGATAAAAATAAATTTTTTAGAAATTTATAATTCAAAAAATAAAACACATTTGGTTTATTGTATACAAAGTGCTTATTTTGAACTAAAAATTATACTTGCATCAGATGGAATATGATGTAAAATTTTTTGTGCATTTTTTATCATTTGTTGAGTAATCGGCGTATTTGTATTATTATATACATATAAAATCCTTTTTAATTATTATAATTTTTTATCTGATGATATAGGGGGGAATTATATGAAGTTGCTAACATTTAAAAGGGGTATTCATCCTCCACATGGAAAGCATTTTACAGAAAGTAAACCAATTGAAAATTTACTCCCAAAAGGAGAATTGGTATTTCCTATGTCTCAGCACATAGGAGCGCCCTGTGAACCAATAGTGAGGAAAGGAGAAAAAGTCTTGGTGGGTCAAAAGATAGGAGAAGCCAAGACTTTTGTTTCGTCTCCAATTCATAGTTCGGTTTCAGGTACTGTTAAGGATGTTACCCCTATGCTGCATCCCAATGGAACTAAAGTATTATCAGTGATCATTGAAAATGATGGTTTGTATGAAGAACATGAATCTTTAGGACCAAAGGGAAACTACAAAAATCTATCCAAAGAACAAATTGTCGAAATGATTAAGGAAGCTGGAATCGTAGGAATGGGTGGTGCTGGATTTCCAACCCATATAAAACTTTCACCTCCTCCGGAAAAAAATATTGATACAATTATTATCAATGGAGCAGAATGTGAGCCTTATTTAACTTCCGACCATCGTATTATGCTGGAAGAAACGGAAAGAGTAATAGAAGGTTTAAAGATTATTCTTCACATGTTTCCTCAGGCTAAAGGTTATATCGGTGTAGAAAATAACAAAATGGATGCTGTAAAAGCACTTAAGGAAGCAACAGAAGGAATCGAAAATATTGAAGTAAAAGTATTGCAGACAAAATATCCTCAAGGGGCAGAAAAGCAGTTGATCTATGCAATCACCGGACGGGAAGTGCCATCAGGAGGTCTTCCGGCAGATGTAGGCTGTATCGTTCAAAACATTGATACTGCAGTTGCAATCCAAAAAGCTGTTGTCGATGGACGACCGCTTATGAGACGAATTGTAACTGTTACCGGTGGAGCTATAAGAGAACCTAAAAACTTTGAAGTAAAATTGGGAACTTCCTACAAAGAACTGGTAGAAGCAGCAGGAGGCTTTGTTTCAGATCCTGTAAAAATTATTTCTGGTGGACCCATGATGGGGATTGCTTTATCCACCTTGAATGTTCCAATTATTAAAGGATCTTCTGCTATTTTATGCTTAACAAAAGAAGAAGCAGATTTACCAGAAGAAAGAAATTGTATTCGCTGCGGCAAATGTGTTTCTGTTTGTCCAATGAATTTACTGCCTCTGCAGCTTAACCAATATGCAGTAAATTACGACGTAGAAAAGTTTGAAAAATGTCACGGCATGGATTGTATTGAATGTGGAAGCTGTTCTTTTATTTGTCCTGCAAAGAGACATTTAGTTCAATCTATCCGTACGGCTAAAAAAACTATATTAAATAATAGAAGAAAAAACGCATAAAGGGGGAGGCCTAATGTCTAAGGAAATGTATACAGTATCATCATCTCCTCATATACATTCAAAGGATTCTATACAAAGTATCATGAGAGATGTTTTCATTGCATTACTTCCTGCTGCATTAGTGGGGATATGGGTTTTTAAATTTCAGGCATTAATTGTTATTTTACTGTCTATTGCTTCATGTGTTGGAGCGGAGGCATTGTGGCAAAAACTAACTCACCAAAAGATTACTGTTAATGATTATAGTGCGGCTGTTACAGGATTGCTTCTTGCTATGAACTTACCGCCTTCGGTTCCTTTCTGGCTTCCTATTGTCGGTGGGGCATTTGCAATTATTATTGCAAAACAATTATTTGGTGGTTTAGGACAAAACTTTATTAATCCAGCTTTGGCAGCAAGAGCATTTTTACTTGCCTCCTGGCCGGTACAAATGACTACTTGGACCATAGATGGTGTTACAACAGCTACTCCTTTAGGAATATTAAAAGAAGGCAGTGGAGCACTTCCTCCCTTAACTGATTTGATTTTAGGGAATGTGGGAGGATGTATAGGAGAAACTTCTGCAATTGCTCTTTTAATTGGAGGCTTATATTTAGTATACAAAAAAGTAATTTCTATTAGAATTCCTGCAACATTTATTGGAACGGTGTTAGTGCTTACATGGATCCTTGGAAGAGGTGGCATGTTCTACCCCTATGCGATTTATGAAATTTTTACAGGAGGACTGTTTTTAGGAGCATTCTTTATGGCTACAGATTATTCTTCTTCTCCTGTTACGGTGAAAGGACAGTATATCATGGGATTAGGCTGCGGAATCCTTACTACAGTGATTCGTCTTTATGGCGGTTATCCAGAAGGAGTTTCTTATTCCATACTGATTATGAATTTAGCTGTTCCTCTCATTGATCGATACACTCAGCCTCGAATTTTTGGGGAGGTGAAATAATGAAGGAAATCTTAAAGCTCGGATTTATTTTGTTTCTTATAACGGCTGTTTCAGCAGGGTTACTGGGATTTGCCAACGAAATGACGAAAGAACCTATCGCAAAACAAGTTCAACAAACTAAGGAAGAAGCCATGAAGCAAACTCTTCCTGAAGCAGACAAATATGAGGGCGTAGAAGTAGATTTGCCGGAAGAATCTAGTATTTTAGAAGTAAATGCAGGATATAAAGGAGATACCCTGGAAGGCTTTGCAGTAAAAGTGGCTCCAAAAGGATTTGGCGGAGCTATTGAAATAATGGTTGGAGTATCAAAGGATGGGATTCTTCAGGGGGTTAAAATATTAAGCCATTCTGAAACTCCAGGATTAGGCGCAAATGCTGAAAGTCCAGCTTTTACATCTCAATATGAAGGAAAATCAGGTCAACTTAAAGTTGTAAAAACTACTCCTGGTGCTGAAGATGAAATCCAAGCAATTACCGGAGCAACAATTACATCTAAGGCTGTTACAACAGGAATAAATGAAGTCCTTAACTTAATAGAGCATCGAGTTGACACAGATAATAATGAGATAATCTTTGATTTTAACTAGGGGGGATTACATTGAAAAAAATAATCGAAAGACTTACTAATGGGATTATAGTAGAGAATCCAACATTTGTTCAGGTAATTGGAATGTGTCCTACCTTGGCGGTTACTACTGGAGCTGAAAATGGTATAGGAATGGGATTGGCTACTACTGCCGTATTAGTTGGTTCAAATCTATTCATCTCTCTACTGAGAAAATTCATACCATCCAAGATCCGTATTCCTGCATACGTAGTTATCATTGCAAGTTTAGTAACCCTTATTGAATTTACTTTAAAGGCATATGTACCTGGCTTGTACAGTCAATTAGGCTTGTTTATTCCTTTAATTGTTGTTAACTGTATTATCTTAGCAAGAGCCGAAGCTTATGCTTCAAAAAACAAGTTGTTACCATCAATAATGGACGGGTTAGGAATGGGATTAGGTTTTACTCTTGCTTTAACTACCATAGGAGCTGTAAGAGAAATTTTAGGTGCAGGAAAAATATTTGGAGTTCAAGTTCTTCCTTCTTCCTATCAGCCAGCATTAATTATGATTCTGGCTCCCGGTGCGTTTTTTACTTTAGGAATACTCATGGCAATTTTAAATCATGTAAGAAGTAAAAAAATGAAAAAGGCTTAGGGGGAGGGTAACAAATGGAGCTATTTATTTTATTTCTAAGTGCAATTTTGGTAAACAATTTTGTCTTATCTAGATTCTTAGGAATATGCCCTTTTCTTGGGGTATCTAAGAAAGTAGAAACAGCAGTTGGTATGGGGATGGCGGTAACCTTTGTAATGACTTTAGCATCCATGATTTCATATATGGTGTATAACTGGATACTGGTACCTTTTAAAATTGAGTATCTCTATACGATAGCATTTATTTTAGTAATCGCATCCTTGGTTCAATTTGTAGAAATGGTTATTCAAAAGGTAAGTCCAACGCTTTATCAAGCGTTGGGAGTATATCTTCCTTTGATTACAACTAACTGTGCGGTATTAGGGGTAGCTGTTCTCAATATGAATGAAGGATATAATTTAATTCAAAGTATTGTTCATGGGGTAGGCGCTGCGCTTGGTTTTACATTAGCTATTGTTCTTTTTGCTGGAATAAGGGAAAGAATGGAAAACAACAATATTTTGACAGCATTTCAAGGTTTTCCGATTGCTCTTATTACGGCAGGTTTAATGTCAATAGCATTTTTGGGATTTCAAGGATTACTTTAAAAAAGGGGTGAAATGATGGACATAACAAGTATTCTTTATCCTGTAATTAGTATAGGTGGATTAGGTATACTATTTGGAGCAGGCTTAGGTTATGCTTCGAAAAAGTTTGCTGTGGAAGTAGACGAGAGAATTCCAAAGGTTAGAGATTTGCTTCCAGGAGCTAACTGCGGAGGCTGTGGGTTTGCTGGCTGTGATGCTTTTGCCAAGGCAGTAGTGGAAGGAACTGTTAGCCCCGGTGGATGTTCAGTAAATACGATGGAATCTACAGAGGCAATTGCTGCTTTTATGGGATTAAAAGTAGATCAAGCTGAGAAAAAAGTGGCAGTTGTAAAGTGTAAAGGGACCTGTGATAAAAGTACAAATAAATATGAATACTATGGAATTACTGATTGCAGAGATGCGGCTTTAATTCCTGGAGGCGGTGCTAAAAGCTGCAGTTACGGATGTCTTGGATTAGGCAGCTGCAAAAAGGTATGTCCTTTCGGAGCAATAAAGATTGAAGATGGCATTGCTGTGATTGATGAAGAAAAGTGTACTGCCTGTGGAAATTGCGTTAAAGCTTGCCCAAAAGCGGTAATTGAATTGGTTCCTGTGTCAAAACAAGTAAGAGTTTTGTGTAATTCTCTTGATAAAGGAAAAGAAGTTAAAGAAAGCTGCTCTGTAGGATGTATCGGCTGCAGAATGTGCGTAAAGGTTTGTGAATATGGTGCTATGGATTTCGAAAATAACCTTGCCCATGTGGATTATGAAAAATGTACACAGTGTATGGCATGTGTAAAAAAATGTCCTACGAAAGCTATTCATGGAGAAATCATCTCAGAAGAAGTCAATTCTTCTACTCAAGCAAGCTAATTTATTTTTAAGAATGTACTTATTGAGGTACATTCTTTTTTTCTGAGCAGATATATGCAAATTGTGTTAAAATATAGATGCAACTGAAGACAAATATAACGAAAATAATCTGAGAGGTGAGAAATTTGTACGGAGGAAAAGGGAAAAATAACTGGTCTTTATTTTTACTTTTGCTTGGTGGCATAGTGATTGGAGGCTTTATCGGGCATTATCTGGGAAAAGTACCTTATATGCAGTGGATTGGCTATGGACAGGAATTCGGCCTCCAAAATCCAATTGTACTAGATCTATCGGTAATCATTATTCAATTTAGCATTAAAATGGAAATTACGATTGCAAGTATATTGGGAATTATAGCGGCTATACTTATATATAAAAGAATTTAGTACAATTATTTCCAACAAATCTTATAGGTGGTGCTGATATTGATGAGTAGAATAATTTTAGCTTCCGCTTCTCCAAGGAGAAAGATGCTTCTTGAGCAGCTGGGTCTTTCTTTTGATATTATTGTTAGTAATGCCGATGAAGTGGTTGATCCTATGCTTTCCCCCAGTGAGTTGGTCATACATTTATCTAAGCAAAAAGCAGCAGATGTTGCAAAAAATTTAGAAGGGGATTTCATCGTAATAGGTGCAGACACAATTGTTGTGTACAAGGATAAGGTACTTGGGAAACCTAAAGACAGGGAAGAAGCCAAAGCTATGCTTACAATGCTTCAAGGAAATATACATGAAGTGTATACAGGAATTACCTTGATACAAACTAAAAATCACTTGATTAAGGTCGGATTTGAAAGAACAGAGGTACATATGAGATCTTTGTCATCTTCTATGATAGATGCTTACATAAATACTAAAGAACCTATGGATAAAGCCGGCGCATACGGTATTCAGGGAATAGGAGCTGTTTTGATTGATAAAATCTGTGGTGACTATAATAATGTAGTAGGGCTTCCGTTAAAGTTATTATCAATTTTGCTTGAGGAAATGGATATTAACATATTTGAGAATAACATTTTTTCTTAACAGGAGGATGAGCCAATGGGAGCTTTGGATAATCATATGTCTATGAAAGATCTTCCGGAGTTTGAAAGACCTTATGAAAAATTAGAGCATTTTGGTTCTGAAATTTTGTCTGATGCGGAGCTATTGGCTATTATTTTTCGAACGGGTTCAAGAAATATGAGAGCAGTTGAATTGGCTCAAAAACTCCTTTCTTTAGAAAAAGAAGAAGGACTGCGTGGTCTTTACCAGTATTCTTTAGAGGAACTGATGAATTTTGATGGAATAGGCAAAGTAAAGGCAATTCAGATTAAGGCGGTTTTAGAATTATCAAAAAGAATTTCAAGATATGAAGGACGCTTAAAGTATAGAATTAATTCTCCAAGTAGTATTGCAGCTATTTATATGGAAGAAATGAGATACTTAAAGCAAGAGCATTTTAAAATTGTATTGCTGGATACTAAAAATCAGATTATATTTGATAAAGATATTACTAAAGGAAGTGTTAATTCATCCATTGTCCATCCTAGAGAGGTATTTAAAGAAGCTATTAAGAAGAGTGCTTCTGGAATTATTATGCTTCATAATCATCCCAGCGGAGACCCCTCCCCCAGTAAAGAAGATATTGAAGTAACGAGGAGAATGGTACAGGCAGGAGATTTAATCGGAATTGGCATATTGGACCATCTGATTATTGGAGATGGAAAGTATATCAGCTTAAAAGAAAAGGGTATTATATAGAGTCTATATATGTAGGCTCTTTTATGTTATTCATTTTTCTGTTGAAAAAAATAATAAAAAAGGTTATGATGTTACTAGCGTAAAAAAGACTTAATCAGACTAAAAGTCGTATAATTATAAAGATTATCTTAATGATTTATTAAAATATAGGCTATACTAATAAAGATACATATTGCTTACGAAAATATCATACTGATTTATTAGTTCAAATAAATAATGAATAAATGTTAAAGTAGGAGGAAATATAATGTTTTTTTCAAAAGACATGGGAATAGATTTAGGAACAGCAAATACATTAGTGTTTGTAAAAGGTAAAGGAATTATAGTAAACGAGCCCTCGGTAGTGGCTATCAACTCAAGTACAAAAGAAGTATTAGCTGTAGGAGACGAAGCGAAACAGATGATCGGGAGAACTCCCGGAAATATTGTTGCTACAAGACCGTTAAAAGATGGTGTGATTGCAGATTTTGCTACTACTGAAGCAATGCTGAAGTATTTTATACAAAAAGCATACAAAAAAGGATTATTCGTATCAAAACCTAGAGTCATTGTGTGTGTGCCTTCCGGTGTTACTGCGGTAGAAATGAGAGCTGTATATGAAGCAACAAAGAATGCAGGTGCAAGAGAAGCACACCTGATTGAAGAGCCGATGGCAGCGGCTATTGGAGCAGGCCTGCCAGTGGAGGAACCTACAGGAAGTATGGTTGTGGATATCGGCGGAGGAACCAGTGAAGTAGCCATCATATCTTTAGGAGGTATTGTTACCAGTAAATCTCTAAGAGTAGCCGGAGATGAGTTGGATGAATATATCGTAAATTATATTAAAAAAGAATATAACCTTATGATCGGAGAACGCACTGCAGAAGAGATTAAGATGACAATAGGCTCTGCTTTTCCAAAATCCAAAGAAGAAAGCAAAGAAGTAAGGGGAAGAGATTTAGTAACAGGGCTTCCTAAAACCATGACTATTACATCAACTGAAATAATGGAAGCTATTAAAGAACCCGTAAACGCAATAATAGATGCAATAAAGGTGACTTTAGAAAAAACGCCCCCTGAATTAGCAGCAGATATTATGGAATCAGGAATTATGCTGACAGGAGGAGGAGCACTGCTTTCCGGATTAGATCAATTGATTACTAAGGAGACAGGCATGCCCGTTCATATTGCAGCAGAGCCTTTAAACTGCGTAGCGTTAGGAACAGGACTTGCACTGGAGCATATCGATACGTTGAGAAATGTGCTCATATCCCCTAAAAAGCTTTAATTATTCATAGATCACAGATAGGGAGCGGTTTTTTTGAAACGGTTACTGAAAGTTTCAAATAGATTTATTCTTTTTTTTGTTACTATAGTGCTTATAGTAATTATTATCTTTACTTTCAACAAAAGGAACAATGTTTCCTTTATTGAAAAAGGATTAGGTTTTATTGTCATTCCTATCCAGAATCTTTTCAGCGAAGTTGGGGGATGGGCTACGGATCGGATAGACTTTATTAAAAATATTAAAGATTTGGAGAAGCAAAACAAAGAGCTTCTAAGAAAAGTTGACGAATTAACTTACGAAAATAGAATTCTGCAGCAATATAAAAAAGAAAATACAAGATTAAGAGATTTGTTGGAATTAGATAAAAAATATGCAGATTATCCTAAAGTCGGTGCGGAGATTATAGGAAAAGATCCAGGGAATTGGTATAATGTGTTCCTGATTGATAAAGGTACAAATGATGGACTAGAGACGGATATGGTTGTGCTTTCCGGCAATGGATTGGTAGGACATATTATAGAAACTGCACCAAATTATTCAAAGGTATTATCCATTATTGATGATAGAAATGCAGTTAGTTCAAAGGTTTTAAGAACAAGCGATCTAGGTGTTACAAAAGGCGATTTAGCCCTTATGAATGAAGGCCTATGCAAAATGGAATATATCGATTCTGAGGCAGACATTATTAAAGGAGATGAAATCGTCACTTCAAATTTAAGTGACATCTATCCTCCTGGAATTGTTATTGGTACTGTTAAAGAAATTCAAGTAGAAAGCCATGGCTTGACCAAATATGCGCTGATTGAACCTGTAGTTGATTTTCGCCATCTTGAGGAGGTACTGGTGATTAATAAGAAGTGGACTAAGAATGATGTAGAATCAAAGGAGTAATATATGTGCGAGTATTTGTTATAAGTTTAAT
Organism: Candidatus Epulonipiscium sp.; assembly: GCA_012519955.1. Taxonomy (GTDB): domain Bacteria; phylum Bacillota; class Clostridia; order Lachnospirales; family Defluviitaleaceae; genus Defluviitalea; species Defluviitalea saccharophila. Next base: position 23,396 of record JAAYPH010000163.1, on the reverse strand, counting down.
GTTGATCATTACCAATGTTCTCCAATCTACTTACTTTCAACATTTTAGAATAAGAGGTACCATCCCTAATTTTTATGTCATGATTATTGTTTCTTTTGCTTTATTAAGAGGCAGCAGAGAAGGGGCAATTGTAGGTTTTTTTGCAGGATTAATTCAAGATTTATATTTTGGGACATCCATTGGCTTTTACGCACTATTAGGTATGTATACAGGTTATCTTTGCGGAAAGCTCAATAAAGACTTTTATCGCGAAAGTTTTTTACTGCCTCTTGTAATGACGATATTTAGTACTTTTTTTTATGAATTGACTGTATATGTACTTACCTATTTAGTAAGAGGAAAACTTCAATTCTTATATTACCTCAATAATATTATATTGCCGGAGGTAGTTTATACGGGAATCATCTCAATATTTATATATCAATTTATTTATTATTTAAATGAAAAGCTGGAAATAAGAGAGAAAAAACATAGAAATTTATTTAAATAATCTAAACTGCTTATTAGGGATTATTGGGGTTAAAAGGTGGGGATGTATGTGAACGATGAAAATTGTGTGATATTTAAAGGAACAAAGGATGGATTAGTTGTTTTATTAAGTCCAGAAATAGACTTTCCTACTTTAAAAAAATATTTAAGGAAAAAGACTGAAGATGCCAAAAAGTTCTTTCAAGGTGCAAAAGTTAGTCTTATGTTTAAAGGAAGAACTTTAAATGAAGAAGAACAGTACGAATTGCTGAAGATTATTTCTGAACAAACACAGCTAAACATAAGTTTTATACATGACGATGATACTATTAAAGATGTAAATAAATTAAATAGTAAATCTTTATTGGATGTGGAGAGTTACTCTGTATCAAGTCATGTAGAAATAGATAAAACGCAATATTATAAAGGCACTGTTCGTTCAGGTCAAAAGATTGAATTTGAAGGCAGTGTTGTAGTCATTGGAGATGTCAATCCAGGAGGCGAAATTGTAGCCGGAGGAAATATAATCATACTTGGTTCTTTGAAAGGAATCGTTCATGCGGGAAGCAGAGGAAGTACGAAAGCTTTTGTTGCAGCTTTAAATATGAGGCCAATGCAGCTTCATATAGGAAATGTAATTACCAGATCTCCAGATCAAGGGGATTTTAAAGATCATTCGCAGGTATCTCCTCAAATAGCTTATTTATATGATAATAATATTTATATCGAGCCCATAGATTATAAGGTTTTAGAGAACTTGTAATATTTAACTACATATTGATGATTTTTGTAATACGAAAAATGGTGCATTTTCTTTGAATCTCTGTTAGAATATGAATATAGATTATGTTTTGCTAGCAAGGGGGAAATTTCATGAGTGAGGTTATTGTAGTAACGTCTGGAAAAGGAGGCGTTGGTAAAACCACTACAACAGCCAATATAGGGACTGGCCTTGCATTAAAAGGTCATAAAGTAGTATTACTTGATGCCGATATTGGACTTAGAAACTTGGATGTTGTTATGGGTTTAGAAAATCGAATTGTTTATGATTTAGTAGATGTAGTAGAAGGCCATTGCCGTGTCAAGCAAGCATTAATTAAGGATAAACGTTATTCCAGTTTATACTTGCTTCCGGCAGCGCAAACAAGAGATAAAAATGCAGTTAGTCCTGAACAGATGCAGAAATTATGTGATCAATTAAGAGAAGATTTTGATTATATAATTATTGATTGTCCTGCAGGTATTGAACAAGGATTTAAAAATGCAATTGCCGGAGCAGACCGAGCAATAGTAGTAACAACTCCTGAAGTTTCTGCAGTTCGTGATGCAGATCGCATTATCGGATTACTGGAAGCAAGCGAATTAAGAAATCCTAGTTTGATTTTAAACCGTATTCGTATGAATATGGTTAAACGAGGAGATATGATGGCTATGGAAGATGTAGTTGATATTTTAGCTATTGATCTACTCGGGGTTGTTCCAGACGATGAAAACATTGTTGTATCTACGAACCGAGGAGAACCGGTGGTGACAGATTCATCTTCTTTAGCAGGACAAGCTTTTAGAAATATCGTTGAACGTATTATGGGAAATGATATTCCTTTAATGAATTTAGACGTGAATGAAGGCTTTATGGGAAAAATAAAGAAGCTATTTGGAATAGGCAATTAAAGGATGTGAATTAACATGGAATTGTTAAATTTTTTTAATCGGAAACCTAGTTCTGGAAATGTTGCGAAAGATAGGTTAAAGCTTTTACTGATTCATGACCGTATTAATTGCTCTTCTGAACTCCTTGAAATGATGAAAACCGATATAATTAAAGTGATATCCAAATATATGGATATTGATGAAGCGGAATTAGATATTCAGATCGGACAAACAAAATCAGAGGAAAGCAATGGCACTGTTCCCGTTTTATATGCGAATATTCCTATCAAAAATATGCGTAAGGCAGGAAATCAATGAATTAAGCAGGATAAGAATCCTGCTTAATTCATTATTAAAGGGAATTAGCAATGATTTCCAATGAACAATTAAAGTCTTTTGATGTTATCATTGTTTTATTAGTTACTGCTTTGGTAGGAATAGGCATTGTAGCTATTAGCAGTGCTCAGCATGTTAACTCGGGAGCCGATCCCATATACGTCCGCAGACAAATCATGTTTTTTATAGTTGGTTTAATATTGATGCTTATTTCTGCATTCATTGATTATCATATATTAGGTGAATTGTATATATTGGCATATATTGCAGGTCTTGCACTTCTATCTGCTGTTCTTTTTCTTGGAGCCGATGCAAAAGGTGCTGTTAGATGGCTGGAAATTGGACCTATTAGGATTCAGCCATCTGAATTTGCAAAGATCATTATTATTTTATTTATGTCAAAATTAATTGACAGTAAAAAGGATAAAATCAATAAACTGTCCACATTGATTTTACTGGTAGTGTTATTAGTTATACCTGTTGGAATGATATTAAAGCAGCCGGATTTGTCTACGAGTCTTGTCTTTATAGCTGTTTTTTTAGTATTATTATATATAGGAGGAATTAGTTATAGATATATTGTTATAACTTTCCTTATTGCCGTTCCTCTTTTTGTAATCAGTTTGATCTATATTCAGAATCCTAACCAAAAGCTATTAAAAGACTATCAAAGAGACAGAATTATGGCTATGATTCATAGAGATAAAGAAGAATACTCAGACGATTATTTTCAAACAGAGCAGTCCATACATGCAATAGGTTCAGGGCAGCTTTACGGTAAAGGTTTATATAAGGGCACCTTAAATCAATTAAGCTATTTACCGGAGCCACATACGGATTTTATTTTTTCAGTAATTGGTGAAGAATTTGGATTTGTTGGATGTATGTCTGTCATAGGACTTATTCTAATGATTATTTTAAGAGGAATTTGGATTGCAAAAGATGCAAAGGATCCCTTAGGTAAATTGCTCATTGTAGGTGTTGTTACTATGATAGGCTTTCAAACATTTGTCAACATAGGTGTAGTAACCGGTCTCCTTCCTAATACGGGAATTCCGCTGCCTTTTGTTAGTGCCGGTGGAAGTTCACTTTGGTCTAATATGATTGGAATAGGATTAATATTAAATGTAGGTATGAGAAGAAAGAAGTCGTTTTTTTAGGAGGAAAGATTATGAATATAGGATTGGTTGCCCATGATGCAAAAAAGAAGCTAATGGAGAATTTTGCAATTGCATACCGTCATATCTTAAGCAAGCATAATATTTATGCAACTGGAACCACGGGACGGCTGGTGGAACAAGCAGCGAATTTAACCGTGCACAAATATCTTGCGGGGCATTTAGGAGGAGAGCAGCAGTTAGGCACTCAAATTGCTCATAATCTAATTGATATGGTGATTTTTTTAAGGGACCCTGTATCACAGAAGCATCATGAGCCAGATGTCGGGGCTTTGATAAGATTGTGTGATATTCATAATATCCCTATTGCAACGAATTTAGCTACTGCTGAACTGCTCATTAAAGCTTTAGAACGAGGAGATCTGGAGTGGAGAGATATTGTAAGATAAAAGACTTTCAAAAAGTCTTTTTTTTTGTCCCAATCTCGTATAAAAAAGACATGGTGATAATATACTTTACTGTACCGTATTATTAATAAAGTATGATTAATCGCCATGAAAGATAAAATGATGGCGGGGAGGGGACTTTATGGAAAAACGAAAAAGAAACTCACGAAGCAATATTCGAAGAAGATTTAGAAATCAAAAAAATAATACGAAAGAGTTGATGATAAATCTTCTATTAAAACAGCTTGGGGCGAGTATTTTTATGTTTCTTTTGCTCATCATCCTTCAATTTGCCCCACTCAGAACTGCAGAAAAGTTAGTACAAAGAATTAATTTCATGATATCTTATAATATGTCATGGGATGAAGCGATTGAAACAGTTAAGAATACGGCTGTACAGATTCCAGTGGTTAAGAATTGGGTAGAAAAAGATGAATCCAATGATCGTGGCAATGAACAAAGAGATTTTTCTGATCCAATGGTGGATGAAGAAGAAGTTCCAGCAATGCATTTGGAAGATTCTTATGAAGACAATGAAACGGTCAATCAAGAGAATGAAATAGATTCAGAAGAGATCTTTATATTGGAGCCGGATTTGGGGGAGCCGGAAGAAGCAACAACTCCATAGATACTGGATCATCCACTCATCATTTAAATAACGAAACATGGATTAATCCCGTCGATGGCATTATTACATCACGTTTTGGAGATAGAATAAATCCTGTACTGAATAAGAAAGAATTTCATGAAGGCATTGATATCGGTGCAGAGAAAGAAAAGAAAATTGTTGCTGTAAAATCCGGTACAGTACTATTAGTAAAATATTCGCAAACCTACGGTAATATTTTAAAATATGAAGTAGAAGATGGGTACGTTATTACTTATGCTCATTGTAATGAGATTTTTGTAAAAGAAGGGGAAAAAATTAAGCAGGGGCAAGTTATTGCATCTGTTGGAAATACGGGAATGGTTACTGGCCCTCACCTTCATTATGGAATATCTAAAAACGGTAAATTCATAGACCCGATGGATTATACGGAGTTGCCTATATTAAAAGAAGCTTTAGAATAATCAAGTTATAAGTGGTAATCATTTATAATTTGATTATTTTTGTTTATTAAGGTATTATAAATTTGAAAAAAATATATGGAGGAAAATGAATGACAACTTTAAGAGTTAAAGATGATTTGTTGCTGCAAGTAGAAAAACCTGCGCGATATATTGGAAATGAAGTAAATTCAATAAAAAAAGATATAAGTAAAATAGATATCCGATTTGCTTTTTGCTTTCCGGATGTATATGAAGTTGGAATGTCTCATCTAGGAATGCAGATACTATATTATTATTTAAACGAGAGAAAAGATACTTATTGCGAAAGGGTATTTGCCCCATGGATGGATATGGAGCAAAAAATGAGGGAGAATAACATTCCCTTATTTGCACTAGAATCCCAAGATGACGTCAAGAATTTTGACTTTCTAGGCTTTACGCTTCAATATGAAATGTGCTACACGAATGTAATCAATCTCATTGATTTGGCAGGAATACCTATATGGAGTAAGGATAGAGGTGAGGAAGACCCAATTATCTGTGCCGGAGGACCCTGTGCATATAATCCAGAACCTCTAGCACATTTTGTTGATTTTTTCTATATAGGTGAAGGTGAAGCGACCTTAGGGGAAGTTCTGGATATCTATAAAGAGCATAAAAAAGAAGGCGGATCTAAAAGAGCCTTTTTAGAAAAGCTTTTGGATGTGGAGGGAATATATGTCCCTTGTTTTTATGATGTTCATTATAACCAGGATGGAACGATAAAAAGCTTTCTACCCAATCATCCAAAGGCTAAATCTAAGATTCACAAGCAGATTGTTAAAGATTTAGATAAAACTTTTTATCCTACCCATGCCATCATGCCTTGGATTCAGACTGTCCATGACCGCGTGGTCTTAGAAGTTTTTAGAGGATGTATTCGTGGCTGTAGATTTTGTCATGCAGGCATTGTTTATCGTCCGGTGCGAGAAAAATCCAAGGATGTGCTGATGAAACAAGCATCACTTTTATTAAAAAATACAGGGTACGAAGAGATTTCTCTTGCATCTCTAAGCACCAGCGATTATAGTCAGCTTGAAAAATTTTCAGAGGAACTCCTGGAAGTTTGCAGAGAGTCCAAAATCAATATTTCATTGCCTTCTTTAAGAATAGATGAATTTTCTTTAGACTTAATGGGTAAAGTACAAGAAATTAGAAAAAGCAGTTTAACCTTTGCTCCAGAAGCAGGAACTCAGAGACTTAGAAATGTAATCAATAAAGGAATCAATGAAGAAGACATTATTGACGGCTCAAGAAGAGCTTTTGAAGGGGGATGGGACCGAGTTAAACTTTATTTTATGATTGGTCTTCCCACTGAAACAGAAGAGGATATTGAAGGAATAGCCGATTTAGCAAGTAAAATTGTAGATACCTTTTATGAGATTCCAAAAGAAAACAGAGCGAAAACCGTAAAGGTTGTAGTAAGTTCATCCTGCTTTGTACCAAAACCCTTTACGCCTTTTCAATGGGAACCTCAGAATACGTACCAAGAATTTATGGACAAGCAATATTTTCTGAAGGGAAAAATTAAAAGAAGGCAGATACAATACAATTACCATGAGGCCATCGTCAGTGCTTTGGAAGGAATGATCGCAAGAGGCGATAGAAGAGTTGGGGATATTCTATACTCCGCCTGGAAAAAGGGATGTAAGTTTGACGGTTGGAGCGAACATTTTGATTTTAGCAAATGGGAACAAGCATTTAAAGAAACAGGAATTGATCCTGCATTCTATGCCAATAGAAGAAGAGCATACGACGAGATTCTTCCATGGGATCATATATCTGTTGGCGTAACAAAAGCATTTCTTAAAAAAGAACATGAAAGAGCTTTGAAAGAAGAAATAACTCCTAACTGCAGACAGCATTGTGAGAATTGTGGAGCGAAGCGTTTTAATGGAGGGATTTGCTATGAAGGCTAGAATTAAATTTACTAAATTGGGACATATGAAGTTCATCGGTCATTTAGATTTACAAAGATTATTTCAAAGATGTATTCGAAGGGCTGATTTGCCGATTGAATATTCAAAGGGCTTTAATCCCCATCAACATTTATATTTTGCACTTCCCCTTCCTCTGGGAGCAACCAGTGAAGGAGAATACTTAGATATGACTTTAGCCAGTGAGGGTGATCCAATAGAAATTAAGAACAGCCTTAATGGTTTTCTTCCTGAGGGCATTACAATTCAAAATGTTTATGCTATACCCAATGATATGCCTGTAGGTATGGCTGCTGTAGATGCTGCAGAGTACAGGATTTCCATTGACAAAGATACTGTGCCATCCAATTTTATGGATGCAGTGAACAGCTTTTTCAATCAAAATGAAATATTAGCTGAAAAACAAGGAAAAAAAGGAATAAAGGAAATTGATATTAAGGAAATGATTTATAAACATTCACTGGATGAAAATGATGAACAGTGGAACATTTATCTATTATTAGCTACAGGAAGCAAGACTAATCTAAAGCCCGAAACAGTAATCCAACAGATTTTTAAAAATAATAATTGGGAATATAAAGATTATATGATACACATTCATAGAATCGATATTTTTTCAAAAACAAATAATAAATTTTTACCTTTGTCAGATTTGGATCAATGGAGTGAATAAATAGTATGCCCACAGATATTATTGTAGATGTAGGTGTTAATCAAACCCGTATAGGGGTAATTGAAGATCAAAAATTAGTAGAACTTTATATTGACATGGACAACAAAGAGAAAACAGTCGGCAATATTTATAGAGGAGTTGTAAAAAAAATACTTCCAGGAATTCAAGCAGCTTTTGTTGATCTAGGTCTTAATAAGAATGGATTTATTTATCTTAAGGAATTGGAAGAAACTCTATCCAATGACGGGAATATAAAAAAATTAAAAGAAGGAGATCATATTACCGTTCAAATAGAAAAAGAAGCTATAGGTACCAAAGGACCTAAATTAACTTCTCATATTAGTATTCCAGGAAAGAATATTGTGCTGATTCCTAGGGAAAACTCGATCGGAATCTCTAAAAAGATTGAAAATGAAGAAGAAAGAAACCGACTGAAAAGTATTTTTGAGAAATACAAACCTAAGAATTGCGGGATTATTGTTCGAACCGAGTGCGGAGGAAAAGAAGAAGAAGAGATCATAAAGGAAATTCAATTTTTAACCATGATGTGGGAATCCATAGAAAAAAAGGAGCAATATATCTCTGCTCCGGTGCTGTTATATAAAGAGGTTTCAACTGCACTTAAAATCGCCAGAGATTTATTATCTTCGAAAATAAGACATTATATTGTGAATGACAAAAATTTATATAACGAAGTCAGAAACTTTATTGAAGCAGTATCTCCCCATTTAATAGAAAAGATACAATATCTGGAAGAAGAGCATTTATTTCAGCATTTTTTGATAGAATCTCAAATAGAAAAAGCCCTTCAACGACATATCTGGTTAAAAAGCGGAGGAATGATTATTATTGACCATACTGAAGCATTAACGGTTATAGATGTCAATACTGCAAAATTCGTGGGTAATAAAAATATGGAGAAAACAATTCTCAAAACCAATATTGAAGCGGCAGAAGAAATCGCAAGACAGATTCGTATTAGAAATATCGGAGGAATCATCATTATTGATTTTATTGATATGAAGAATGAAGAAGATAGAAATACGGTTTTAAATGTCCTTGCTCAAGAATTAAAAAAAGACCGAGTTCAAACGACAGTTTTAGGAATTACTAAATTGGGTTTAGTAGAGATGACAAGAAAGAAGACTGGACCTTCCCTTACATCGCTCTTATTCAATAGATGTCCGGCTTGTGAAGGGCGAGGAATAATGCCATCAATCAAATATATTGGAGATAAAATCGAAAAAGAAATTGACTATATATTTACCCATACCATTTATACTAAAATAATAATCGAAGCCAATAAAGAAATCATTGAGTGGTTTAATTCTAAGGGAGCATCCTATAAAAAGGCCCTTGAAGAGAAGTACCATAAATCTATCATTTTTATAGAAAATAATTCTCTTTCGAATGAAGAGTATAAGATCATAAAAGAGAAATAAGTTTTGTCTTAAACCTTGACAAAAAAAAAGTCATATGTTATCATCATTCAGTATGTAGCCGCTCGGAGAGGTTTAAACTTCATCCACAGAAGTACCGTATCCGGCGAGTATCGGTCTAAGGAGGTGTACTCATGTACGCAATTATCGAAACAGGTGGTAAACAATACAGAGTTCAAGAAGGCGATGTAATCTACGTTGAAAAATTAGGTGCTGCAGCAGGTGAAAAAATCACTTTTGATAAAGTGCTTGCTGTATCTAAAGAAGATTCCCTTTCTGTAGGAGCTCCTTTTGTAAACAATGCTAGCGTTTCTGCTTCTGTAGTAGAAGAAGGAAAAGGCAAAAAAATCATTGTTTATAAATATAAACCTAAAAAAGGTTACCACAAGAAACATGGTCATAGACAACCATATACAAAAGTAAAAATTGAAGCAATCAATGGTTAATTATGATTAAGGTTGAATTTTATTATAATTCTTCCAAGACATTATGCGGGTTTCAAATGAGCGGTCATTCGGGATATTCGGAATATGGTTCGGATATCGTATGTGCTGGAGTTAGTGCTTTAGCTATTAACACAGTCAATTCAATTAAAAAATTAACCTGTGACACGATAGAGGTTAAATATGAAGATGAAGGTGGATTTTTAAAGTGTATCTTGCCTGAATCTACCAGAACGAATGTTACTAAAGAAACTCTGCTGTTATTACAGGCATTAGAATTGGGAATAACAAATATTCAAAAAGATTATAAAAAGTATATACACATTTCGTACAGGGAGGTGTAAGGCATGTTGAAAATGAATCTTCAATTTTTTGCACATAAAAAAGGAGTAGGTTCATCTAAGAACGGTCGTGATTCTGAATCCAAAAGACTAGGTGCAAAGCGCGCAGATGGACAATTTGTTAAAGCGGGAAATATTTTATATAAACAAAGAGGAACAAAAATTCATCCGGGTAATAATGTTGGAAGAGGCGGAGACGATACTTTATTCGCTTTAATCGACGGACGTGTAAAGTTTGAAAGAAAAGGCAGAGACAAAAAACAAGTTTCCGTATATCCAGTTGACATAGCACAATAATAGTCTAAAAGGTTTCAAATGAATTCATTTGAAACCTTTTTTAATATCACATAATATAAATATGTAAAATCGTTATAATCCGTAGTTTTATTACGAATAATAAATATACCAATAACAAGGATTTTTAATAAGAAAAGGTGAGATTAATGTTTGTAGATCAAGCTAAGATTTTTATTCAATCCGGACGAGGAGGAAATGGTGCGGTATCTTTTCGTCGTGAAAAATACATACCTAATGGCGGCCCTGATGGGGGCGATGGAGGAAAAGGTGGAAGCATTATTTTTGAAGTAGATCCCGGCATGAATACCTTGATGGACTTCCGTCATAAAAGACATTTCAAAGCTCAGCCTGGAGAAGATGGCGGAAAAAATAGACGTCATGGGAAAGATGGAGATGATTTGGTGATTAAAGTTCCTCCCGGAACCATTGTAAGAGAAGCCGAAAGCGGCAAGATTATGCTTGATTTGACAGGAGAAAATGAAAGAAAAGTATTGCTTCGGGGCGGACGAGGCGGAAGGGGCAATCAGCATTTTGCGACCTCAACCAGACAGGCTCCCAGGTACGCAGAAAAAGGACAAGAGGGAAAAGAATATTGGGTTATTCTTGAACTGAAGATGATTGCCGATGTAGGATTAATTGGTTTTCCTAACGTAGGGAAATCGACTCTATTATCTGTTATAACCAATGCTTCGCCTAAAATAGCAAATTATCATTTTACTACTATCAATCCTAATTTAGGCGTTGTACATAATCAATATGGCAGGGATTTTGTTATAGCAGATATACCTGGATTGATTGAAGGAGCCCATGAAGGAATAGGATTAGGGCATGACTTTTTAAGGCATATTGAAAGAACTAAGGTTCTGGTTCATGTGGTAGACGCTGCAGCTCTTGAAGGACGAGACCCTATAGAAGATATTGAGAAAATTAATTATGAGTTGTCTGCATATAATGAAGAGCTGTCAAAGCGCCCTCAAATTATTGCTGCAAATAAGACAGACATTCCTGAGAGTGAAGAAAATGTATTAAAATTAAAAGAAAAATATGAATCTCAGGGCATAAAAGTGATTCCTATTTCTGCTGCGACAAAAAAAGGACTACAGCCACTGCTTATAGAGATACATAAACTGTTAGAGGAAGCAGATGCAGCACCAACTAAGTTCATGGAAGACTTCGAGTTCTTTGAAGAAAAAGAAGAGGATTATGAGCCATTTACTATAGAAAAAGCCGGAGAACACTATTATGTTGTTCAAGGGGTAGGTGTTGAGAAAATGATCGGATATACGAATTTAGAGTCTGAAAAAGGCTTTGCTTTCTTTCAAAAATACCTTCGAGAACATGGCATTATCGATGCCTTAGAAGAACAAGGCATTCAAGAAGGAGACACTGTAAAAATATACGATTTAGAATTTGAATACTATAAATAATATTATATAATAAAGCCGTATACATATGTCCGGCTTTATTGTTTCGAAGGAGGTAAATAGTATGCTTACAAGTAAACAACGGGCTTATCTTAGAAGTTTAGCCAATAGCATAGATCCTATTTTTCAAGTTGGAAAAGGGGGCGTAACACCCGATTTAACACAGGCGATTGATGATGCTTTAGAAAAAAGGGAACTTATAAAAATTAATGTTTTAAATAATTGCATGATGTCTCCTAGGGAAGTTTGTGATATACTTCATGAGAGAACCCATTCAGAACCCGTTCAGGTCATTGGAAAGAAAATTGTTTTATATAGACCGTCTAAAGAAAAACCGTCGATTGAATTGCCGAAATAATGTCTTAAGATTTAATCTACGAAAGGACAAGCACGATTATGAGGAATGTAATTGATCAAGTTCCTAAATCTCTAGCAATTATGGGAGGAACTTTCGATCCGATTCATTATGGACATTTAGTTACTGCTGAAGCTGTAAGATATGAATTCAATATAGATCAGGTATTGTTTATGCCTACAGGTCATCCACCTCACAAATCTGAAGAAAATATATCTCATAGCGAACACAGATATTTAATGAGTGTGCTGGCTACTGCCACTAATCCTCATTTTAACGTTTCGAGGCTGGAAATAGACCGTAAAGGCATTACCTATACGATCGATACGATTAAAGATCTCATTAAAATCTATGGAACGACTATAGAACTTTATTTTATTACCGGAGCAGATGCACTGAGCCATATTTTTACTTGGAAAGATGCAGAAGAGCTGCTTAAACTGTGTACCTTTGTTGCAGTAACGAGACCAGAATATCATAAAGAGGAGCTCATTGAAAGAATAGAGATTATTAGAAATTATTATCAGTCAAAGATTCATTTTTTGGAAGTTCCTGCTCTTTCAATTTCTTCTACTAATATTCGAGAGAGGGTAAAAAAAGGAATGCCAATAAAATACTTATTGCCCGAATCTGTTGAAAACTATATCTATAAGTTCAAATTGTATTCATAAGAGGGATGAAAAATGTTAAAATTTAGCGAGATGCAAGAAAAACTTCAATCTGCTCTTTCTCCTGGAAGATTTAATCATACTTTGGGAGTACTTGAAACAGCAATCCAGTTAGGGCATATATATAATATAGATGAAGAAAAAGTGAAAGTTTCGGCGCTTCTTCACGATTGTGCAAAAGATATCCCGAATACTCTAAAACTTCGTCTATGTAAAGAATTTCATATACCGATGGATGAAGTCCTATTGGAGGATATTGAATTAAGTCATAGTTTTTTAGGAGCAGAAATAGCGAAAAGAGAGTATGGCGTAAAGGATGAAGAGATCCTCAATGCAATCAAGTACCATACAACCGGCAGAGCTGACATGTCTGTACTGGAAAAAGTCATATATTTGGCAGATTATATAGAACCTAATCGCACACCGTTTAAAGGGTTAGAAGAGGTAAGACGATATGTTACAAATGATTTAGACAAAGCAATGGAAATAGCTTTAAGAAATACTATTGAATATCTTGCAAAAAACGATAGAACCATACATCCATTAACGAAAGAAGCACTGGAGTTTATTAATTCTAAAAAGGAGGACTAATATTGAATCAATTGGAACAATCAAGAGAGATTATTAAGATTGCATATCATGCATTGGAAGATAAAAAAGGAGAGGACATAAAAGTCTTAGATATACACGAAGTATCTGTAATTGCAGATTATTTTATTATTGCGTCCGGTAAGAATGTTAATCAGGTGCAAGCTATGGCAGAAGCAGTAGAAGAAGAATTGTTAAAGAATAATTTTAAATTGATTCAAAAAGAAGGGTATCATTCATCTGGGTGGATATTATTAGATTTTGGCTCGGTAGTGATCCATGTTTTCGATAAAGAAGTAAGAGACTTTTACTGCCTTGAAAGATTATGGAGAGATGCTCCTACAATTTCTTTAGATACATTATAAACGCTCGACTAATCGTCGAGCGTTATCTTTTTTGCATATATTTTGTGAATCTAAGTCTGTTCTTTGACATATAGTAACGTCTTCGCTTTTGTCTTCTTGATAAATTAATCATCACAACTAAAACACCAAATAGAAGAAAGAGAATCAATATAGTAGAAATAACCATAATAAACATACGAAGATATTTATTAGAGGTTTCATATTTAAACATTTTTTCTTCAACCTTAGTTGAAAAAACAGGTTGAAGCATTTCTATACTATCTCCAGTTACCAGATTAACTTGCCCGATCATTTTATTTTGAAGAATTAAATCCATTGTGCCCGCCACTTGGTTTTTCTCAATAGGGGTGGTTAATTCTTCCGGAATGGATATTTTTTTAATGATATTCTCCTTTGATATACCTTTTGGGATCAGACATGCAAAATCCTCTTGGGCGTATACTTCAATGCTGCCTTGATATTCTTTTTTATCATTTATAATCGACACCACCGGTACACTCACAACCGGAGTTTTTTTATTTAATATTGTAACCACTTCAAAATTATCAAATCCATAATCCAATAAGGTTCTGGTATCATCATACATAGCCTGCTTTTCAGACTTTAATACTACAACAATCAGTTCAATACCATTTCTTTTTGCATAAGTCACTAAAGTATGGCTTGCTTCGTTTGTAAATCCTGTTTTTCCTCCTATACAGCCTTCATAATATGAATTAGGATAGGCCTTTTTATTGAAAAGCCTATGCTGATGGGCTAAATATCTTGGTTCATCTACAAGATTGGTAGGAGCTATTGTATATGTAGTAGTTCCAACGACCTCGCGAAATGAATCATATTTAAGTGCTTCTCTTGCAATAAGAGCCATATCGTATGCAGTGGTGTAGTGGTTTTCGTCATGGAGACCGTGAGGATTTACAAAGTTTGTATTATAAGCACCTATTTCCTTTGCCCTTATAGTCATATGTTCCGCAAATTGCTCAATAGATCCGTCAATATATTCTGCTATTCCATTGGAGACTTCATTTGCAGACATAAGAAGCATTCCATGCAAAGCATCTCTTAAAGTAATTTGTTCCCCTTCCCTCATTCCTATATGACTGCTTCCAAACTCTATATTGTACACTGCATTATGGGAAAAAGTAATAATATCTTCTAAATTCCCATTTTCAACTGCCAATAATGCAGTCATAATTTTTGTTATGCTGGCGGGAAATTGTCTTTTGTGAATATTTTTCTCATACAAAACAGCACCAGTTTTAGCATCCATTAAAATTGCAGAATCCGATTGAATAATTGGCTCATTTTGGGCAAATATTTTAGATGGCATATAATTTACAAAAGATACCACAAAAATCAAAATCACTAATAACGATATTTTTCTGCCCAGAAAGTGGGAAGAATACATTATCAAACTCCTCTCATTATAGTATCAGTTTTCAGTATAACAAAAAAAATATATTTAGGCAAAGGAAATAATTCATTTTAGCATTATTAAAGTTATTAGAAGGAGGTATATATGAATAAGAAATTTATACTTTATGCAAGCATTATAATAGTATTTACAATATGTGGAACATTATACATTGATAAAAAATTTGAAGAAGAAATCTTGCCGGATGAAGTACAGATGCTGGAATCAAATATAGAATTAGAGGAGGAGCATCCTATTCAAGCAATGTCCGAAACTATTGAACTACAAGAAACAGAAGAGGAAGAAGAAACTAAGCCTTTGTTTTGCACTGTATATATTTGCGGAGCTGTAAACAATCCTAATGTGTATACCTTAGATGAAGGAAGCCGTATCATCGATGTTTTGAATATGGCAGGAGGGGCTTTAGAGGATGCAGACTTAAATCAATTAAATTTAGCCGAGAAAATCTATGACTCGCAAAAAATTTATGTGCCAAAAAAGGGAGAAGAAATTGACAAATCACCTTTAAAAGTAGAAAATAGAGAGGGAAAGGCGTCTACAGTGGAGAGCTCAAATGGTCTAATAAATATTAATACTGCTTCAGCAGAGCAGCTGCAGACCTTGCCAGGAATTGGTACTGTAATTGCTCAGAATATTATAGAATATCGCGAAAGCCATGGTTCTTTTTCGTCTATCGAAGAAATCCAGAATGTATCAAGAATTGGGCAAAAAACTTTCCAAAAGATAAAAGACAAAATTACTGTACGATAGGGAGGATATTATGGGAAATAAGGTTCTTGTTGTTGATGATGAAAAATTGATTGTCAAAGGGATTAAGTTCAGTTTAGAGCAAGACAATTTAGTTGTAGATGCTGCATACGATGGGGAAGAAGCGCTGGAAATGGCTAAGAGCAATCAGTATGATTTGATTATTCTGGATGTGATGCTTCCAAAAATTGATGGTTTAAATGTATGTCAACAAATTCGTGAGTTTTCCGATGTGCCCATAATTATGCTTACTGCCAAAGGAGAGGATATGGATAAAATTATGGGACTTGAATATGGTGCTGACGATTATTTGACAAAACCTTTTAATATATTGGAGCTTAAGGCGAGAATAAAAGCTATCTTAAGAAGAGTGACCCATGTAGAAAATGTAAGTGACAAGAAAAAAATAAAAACAAATGGCTTAGAGATGGAGATTAGCAGCAGAAGGGTCTTTGTCGGAGGAAAAGAAGTGAACTTAACGGCAAAGGAATTTGATATGCTGGAATTATTTGCGTCTAATCCTGGAAAAGTATACAGCAGAGAAAGTCTATTGGATACTATATGGGGATATGATTATCCGGGGGATGTTAGAACCGTTGATGTTCATGTGAGAAGACTTCGAGAAAAAATAGAGAAAAATCCCAGCCAGCCGGAATTTATTCACACGAAATGGGGGGTTGGTTATTATTTTAAAGATTGAGATTAAGCAATTTCACAGCTTGCGATGGAAAATACTATTTATTTTTATGTTGATTAGTTTTTTGCCTTTAATGCTTTTTTCTATGACCTTATATAAAAGGCTGGAAAATCACTATATTGAAGAACGAAAAGCAGAATTACTCAGACAAGCTAATGTAACAGCAGGTCATATAGCTATAGGCAAATACTTATTAGACGATACTAAAAAAGAACTGTTTTCCTACGAAATGGAACAAACCAGCAAGGAAATTGAAGCTAGGGTCATCGTTGTAGATGCACAGGGATTTGAGGCGTACGATTCTAATCGAATAGACCAAACTCCTGAAAACAAAAAAACTCATGTATATAAAGAGATCCTTCAGGCACTTCAAGGGAATGACAAAGCAGAAAAACAAAGCAATAATATCATTAATGCGGCGGCTTCTATTGTAGATGAAAATAAAATAGTAGGGGCTGTAATGATTTCTGCTCCAATAGATGATATGGTTAATAAAACCTTGAATACTATCAGAAGGCAACTGTACCTATTAACGATCTTAGTGAGTTTGATTACTGGTATTTTAGCTTTTTTTGCTTCAGGAATTATAACCAATCCTTTAAAAAGAATGCTTAAAGTTATTCAAAAAATAACGGATGGACATTTAGATCAAAAGATTGAAATTAAGGGAAGAGATGAATTAGCTGAATTAGGGAATGCTTTTAATCACATGACACAGCAAATTTTAAAAATGGATCAATCCAGGCAAGAATTTGTTTCGAATGTTTCTCATGAATTAAAAACACCTTTAAGTTCTATTAAAGTTTTAAGTGAATCTTTATTATTTCAAGAAGATGTGCCAGTAGAAATGTATAAAGAATTTTTTAAGGATATTAATTCAGAAGTAGACAGGTTGACTGCTATTATAAATGACCTTCTGTTCTTAGTAAAATTGGATCAGAAAGAAGTACCGTTAACAATCAAAAATGCAAATTTAAATACGCTTATTCAAGAAATATTAAAACGTCTTCATCCTCTTGCCAATAAGAAAAATATTGAATTAATATATGAAAGCTTTAGAGATGTATACGCAGAAGTAGATGAAATGAAACTTACTTTAGCGATATCCAATTTGGTTGAAAATGGAATCAAGTATACTCCTGAGGACGGAATTGTAAGAGTGACAGTGGATGCCGATCATCAAAATGCATTTATTAAGGTTATGGATACCGGAATAGGAATTCCTGAGGAAGAACAGGATAAAATTTTTCAACGTTTTTATCGGGTAGATAAAACCAGAGATAGAGAAACGGGGGGAACTGGACTGGGATTATCGATTACTTATCGAACCGTTCTACTGCATCAAGGAAGTATCAAAGTTAACAGTAAAGAAGGAGAAGGTTCTGAATTTATTGTAAGAATACCTCTAAAACAAAGTTCATAGTTTTGTAATATCTATTTGTTATGATTGTAAAGATATTGGTTTATAATGAATGAAACTGTACAAGGTACTTTTATAACTATGCATGCATGAAAATTGATACTCATTAGAGGTGATAGAATGAAATTGAAGAAGAAGATAATATTAGGATTTACTGTTCTAGCTTTTTTTATACTGCTGATTTCCTTGGTAAGCTGTAGAATGGCAAGCAATAACGTGAATAATGCTGAAGGTACAGAGTTGACATTATACTTTATTAATAGCAATAAATCTCAGCTGGTCGAAGAAAGACGAGTGGTACAACTGGAAAGTAAAGAAGACTTAATTAAGTATTCTATTGAAGAATTAAAAAAGATTCCTAAAACAGTAGGTCTTCAGCCTCCTATTCCGCAAGATATACAGATTAAGAGTATGGTATTGGAGAAAGATATTCTTGAGATTGATATTTCTTCTCAATATAATAATTTATCTGCTCAAGACCAAGTTTTACTTCGAGCTGCTTTGGTCAAAACATTGACAGAATTTGATTTTATTAATCAAGTAGAGATTGCCATTGAGGGAGAGCCGCTGGTTGGTACCGATGGAAAACCGATTGGACCAATGTCTCAAGAGGATATTGTATTGGAGCCATCCACTGTTCTAAGTACATCCAATCTGCAGACGGTTGAATTATATTTTTCTGACAAAAATGCTGAAAAATTAGTTGCAGAAGAAAGAACCATAGAAGTTAATCCCAACGTTCCTTTAGAAAAATATATTGTTGAGCAATTGATTAAGGGGCCCGAAAGCACTAACTTATTGCCAACAGTTCCTGCAGAAACAACTATTAAAGATATTGAAACCAAAGACGGTATTTGCTATGTGGATTTAAGCAATGAATTTAGAACAAAACATAGCGGAGGCTCTACCGGAGAAACCTTTACAATTTATTCTATTGTAAATTCTCTTACTGAGCTTCCAAATATCAAAAAAGTACAGTTTTTAATTGAAGGAGAAAAACAGCAAGAATATAAGGGTCATTATGATTTTAGCGGTCCTTTCGAGAGAGATGAAAGTTTAATTAACTAATGATATGATGGAGGATAAAAATGAGGCGTCCGCTCATTTGGATGTTTTTTATCTATTTGTTAGGTATTTTAGGGGGACAGTATTGCTTGACTGCAAGCAGTACTGTTCTCTTTTTGTTTTTTTCTTTCAGTATCATTATATATTTATATAACAAATTTCAGTGGAATGGAATCCTTCTTTTTCCATTATTTTTGATGCTCGGATGTATTCGTATTGAGCAAAGCCTTTGTCCCACTGATTCCGTACTGGAATCTTTAATTCGAAACGATGGATCAGATCATAGAATTCAGATCGTCGGAACTATTGAGCGTATTGACTCTTTTAAAGAAGAACAAGTGACTTGCATTATTAAAACTAAAGAAATGAACTATATGGATCAAAGATTTATTAAGCCAATTAAAATGAAGGCATATATTAAATCCAGTGAAAAAATCGAATATGGAGATTTGATTTATGCAGAAGGGGAAATTTTAGTTTTTGAGCCCCGTAGAAATCCCGGGGGATGGAATGAAGCTTTATATATGAAGACAAGAGGAATAGAGTATAAATTCTTTGGAAATATACTCGGTACGCAACCATCCAAAAGAAGTGTCCTTTCAATTCTGTTTAATTTAAAGGATCAATGGATAAAAATATATGATACACTGCTGCCTCCTAAGCAGTCGGCCATATTAAAAACCATGATTCTTGGAGACAAAAACGGACTGGATCAAGAGCAGAAATTAATGTATCAGCAAGCAGGTATTTCTCATATTTTAGCTATTTCTGGACTGCATATATCCATTATTGCAGTATTATTATGGTGGATATTTAATAGCCTGAAGATTTCCAATTCTATTAGTACATTTTCTATATTATCAATACTATGGATCTATTGTATTTTGACAGGATTAAGTGTATCTACAGTTAGAGCAGTATTAATGATTACAGTGGTATTATTAGGAAAAATTTTTAGAAGAACTCATGATATATATACGTCTATTACTTTAGCAGCTTTTATTATATTGATTCAACAACCCCTTTTTCTTTGGGATGCGGGCTTTCAACTATCCTTTGGAGCTGTCTTAGGATTGATTTTTCTAGGACCAGTATTTAACAAAATATTTTGGCTGCCTAAATTCATTCGAGAGGCACTGTCTCCAACTATGGCTGCAGGACTTGCAACTTTGCCCATAGTATCGTATCATTTTTATTATGTTTCAGTAATTGGATTTATATTGAATTTGCTCATCGTTCCACTGGCTGCTTTTGTTGTTTGGTTCGGATTTTTAGGTGGCATCTTAGGCTTTTTTTGGATCAGCGGTGCAAAATTCGCAGTCGGTATTGTATACTATATTTTGTGTTTTTATGAATGGATATCTAAGTTATTTATTCAGCTGCCGTTTGCTAACTTAATTACAGGGGTTCCTAGCATTTGGGAAATAGCAGGTTATTATATTGTTCTTTCAATTCTTGTTTTTTATTGCTCCTATAAAAGAATATATAATTTTGATTATAGATTATTGTATTGTATCCCAATCCTATGTATATTATTATGGATTACAGTTTTAGCTGCCCCCAAATCTTTTGAATTGACCGTTTTGGATGTGGGGCAGGGGGATGCTATAGCGATTCATACAAAAAATAATAAGCATTTCTTAATTGACGGGGGAGAAAAAGATGCACAGAGGGTTCTCATTCCTTATCTTCATTACAAAGGAGTTACCTCTTTAGATGCCATTTTCTTAACCCATCCTGACAAAGACCATCTCTTTGGTTTATTAGGGCTCCTTGAGCATATTAAAGTAAAAAAGATATTTGTTTCTGTAGAAGATGATGGTCGTGATGAAATCTACCATCAATTTATAACAAAGGCAAAGTATTTAGAAATTCCCTGCTATCTGTTGAAACAAGGAGATACAACTGCATTTGAAGATACCATTATAAACTGTCTTTATCCAAAGTCCAATGAAACAGAAATTGGTGAGGAAGACTGGAACAAGAGGTCAATGGTTCTTAGAGTCATGAACAAAGATGTTTCTTTTCTATTAACAGGAGATATAGAAGAAGAACAGGAAAATAATATATTTAACTTCTATAAGCCGATACAAATCGATTTTTTAAAGGCACCTCATCATGGGTCTAAAACTTCTTCAACGGAAGAATTCTTAAATTGGTGCAGACCTAAGAATGTTTTAATAAGCTGCGGAAAGAATAATAGATATGGCCATCCTCACGAAGAAGTATTAGACAGATATATTTCACATGGAATTTCTGTATCGACTACCGCAGAAAGTGGAGCAATTATTATAAAATCAAATGGAATCGATTACAAAATAAATACTATGATAGAAGAAAATAGGGGAAATGTATATGATACAGTTAAAAGAGCAACTCAAAAGAAATATTTTTCAGTCTGCCTACTTATTTTATGGGGAGGAGCAGTTTTTAAAAAAGCATTATTCAGAAGAAATACAGAAAAAATTAATCCCTTCCGAACTTCAGATGATGAATCTGACAGTTTTTGAAGGAAAAACGATTCCCAGCAGTCAGATCATCGAAAGTATGGAGATTCTTCCTTTTATGGGAGACAAAAGATTAATAATCGTCAAGAATTCAGAGCTCTTTACTTCAGGAAGAAAAAATGATACAGAGCTTATGTGTGAGTATATACCTAATATTCCCCCTACCAGCTGCATCATATTTGTAGAAGATACGGTGGATAAAAGAAATAAATTATTTAAATTGATGCATTCAAGAAAACTCACGGTGGAATGTGAGCCTCTTAAAGAGAATGACTTGCTAACATGGATTAAGAGAGAATTTAATAGAAAAGATAAAAGCATCGATAGCAAGACTGGAATTTATATGCTTCGTATCGTTGGCACATCAATGGTCAATCTTTCCAATGAAATTCAAAAACTCATTGATTATGTGGAAGAAAGAAGAGATATAACCCCTAAAGACATAGATGATATATGTATTAAATCTTTAGACGCCCATATATTTGATCTTGTTAAAGCGATGGGATATAAGAAAGTAGATCAGGCATTAGAAATTTATTCAAACCTTATTTTGATTAAAGAGCCGCCTATTAGAATTTTGTCCATGCTGACAAGACAAATACGATTAATTTTGCAAGTGAAACACCTTTATGAACAGGGATTAGCTTCGAAAGAAATTTCTGAAATATTAAAGCAGCCGTTTTTTGTGATCAATGATTGTTTAAAACAATCGCAGCTTTTTACGATGGAAAAATTAAAAGAAGCTATTGAAGAGTGTTTACAAACAGATATAGATGTGAAAACAGGCAAAATGGACGGAGAGTTGGCGGTTGAAATGTTTTTAATGAAAAATAGCAAATAGATACAAAAATGACCACTATGTAAGTGGTCATTTTAATTATGCTCCTATTTTATTTACAAGCTTAGCTAAGCTAGCTTTCTTTCTAGCAGCAGTATTTTTATGAAAAACACCTTTAGAAGCAGCCTTATCGATTTCAGCGGCAGCTCTTGATAAAGCGATTTTTGCATCTTCTAAGTTTCCATTTTCAACAGCTAATATAACTTTTTTCATAGCTGTTTTAACTTTGGATTTAATAATGCGATTTCTTAAAGTTTTTGTTTCGATAACTTTAATTCTCTTTTTTGCAGATTTAATATTTGCCATCTTGTCACCTCCTCATGACTGTATGATTGGACGAGACACATCTTTTATTTGGGGAATAATAGATGGATTATTCTATAATCAAACATAGTCTATTTTAATAGAAAATACTCAATAAGTCAATGAATATCTCAAAAAATACTGGAAAAAATATATTTAACCTGCATATCTAAGAATTACATATATATAATAGCCAAGATTTAAAAAAATATAAATCTTTTTACAAAAAATTCACGAGGAGTTGGATATTATGCCAAAAGAAGATTTCCATTTTAGCGTACGTACCGATTTAGCTATAGAAACAAGAGAAATGGTAAGAAAAGATCAAGATGTGGAGGTTCCTGGAGTCAAAGTAACGGTTGAAGAGCAAAAAGACAAGCAAATTACTGTTACCTGGGTAGAAATTATGAATGAAGAAGGGGCAAGACAAATGGGAAAACCCATTGGAAATTATGTTACCGTAGAAAGTCCCCTTATGAAAGAAAATGATGTAGATGCCCACGAAGAAATTATACGAGTTCTCGCAAAACAATTGGTCAAAATCAAAGATTTGAAAGAAGATGCTGTCATATTAGTCGTAGGTTTGGGCAATTGGAATGTAACCCCCGATGCCCTGGGACCTAAAGTAGTTTCAAAAGTTATTGTAACGAGACACTTATTAGAGCATATACCGGATCAAATTGATGAATCCGTACGTCCCGTTAGTGCAATTGCTCCCGGAGTTATGGGACTCACGGGAATTGAAAC
>JAAYPH010000162.1 GCA_012519955.1 Candidatus Epulonipiscium sp. | reverse complement strand
TGGAAGATTTTATAAGCTATGATGATAAAACAATACTTGAAAAAATGATATATCATTACAGATTACATGGTTTTAGGCATTTGATAGGGGTAATTTTCAGGAAAATTTTGAGGACAATAAAAGGACAAAAAAAATAAAGGAAAGCTTATAAAACAGATTCTCATTATAAGCATTTTAATGTGAAACACAGAATCCATATTTCAAGAAAAAATGTTGACGAAATGCTCGAATTATTAAGGGATGAGAAAGTAGAAGAATAATAAGTGAAAGGGAGTCTGCCATTATGTTAGTCACAATTATTCTATATGGCTTGCTGATTGCAGGGGGATTCTTTGGGTCGGCAGTATTGAACAGAAAATTTGAAGAAATCTTTCCTATATCCATAATGAGTATAGCAATCATTCTGTTCTTGTTCGGTGTTTTTAAAATGCTTGAAACAGGTGTAGTTGCAGTCTTGACAGTAATTATATTGTTATATGTCATATCAGCTCTTAAGCTTTTAAAGAATAAAAAGAACTCATTCATTGTAAACTTTTTCACACCTGCGTTTTTTATCTTTACGGTACTTTATTTAGTGTTAAATATTGCAGAATTTGGCCTTGTTGCGCGTTTTTGGGATGAGTTTTCACACTGGATGGATTGTGTGAAAGCGATGACCTACCTGAATGATTTTGTGGCAAATCCGGAGTCGCACTCGCTTTTTAGAACTTACCCGCCAATCATGTCGCTCTTCCAGTATTTTGTACAGAAGTTATACTTGTTTGTTCACCCAAACAGACCGTTTAATGAATGGCGGATGTATCTGGCATATCAAATGTTTGCCTTATCAGTACTTTTTCCGTTTTTTTCCAAACTATCACTTAAGAACCCTTTTAAAAATATGCTGTGTTCTATTGTTGTTCTTGTTTCGCCAATCCTATTTGAGCCTAATTTTTACAGTACTCTATACATTGATCCTTTTTTGAGCATACTGACAGCTGCCGGCTTTTTTGCGATATTAAAGATGAGAAAAAATAGCGTATACTACACATATATGTCGCTTTTGTGTGCAACGCTTGTGCTGGCAAAGGAGGTCGGGCTGTTTTTTGCTGTTTTTATTGCGTTTGCAGTCATTGTGGACTGCATCATAAGGGTTGTTGGAGACAGGGAGAAGAACCCGGGAGTTTATTATTATAAAAAAGCTTGGCCTATGCTCATGCCTATGTTGTCACTCGTGCTGGCGAAGCTGTTATGGAGTCATGTTCTTAGGCAATACGGGTTAAACGGAAATTCAGGAAGTCAAATTGATTTATGGAACTATACAAAGATGTTTTTTACGCACTGCGATACATCATACCGACAGGCAGTTGTTGACAGCTTTAAGAAGGCTTTTTTTATAAGGAACTTGTACGTTGGGAGAGGAACATACATCGGCTATTATTCACTCTTCTTCATCTTTTTTCTGCTTATTTATCTCATACTAAAAAGAACTGTAAACGACGCTGTTACACATAGGCGATATAGGGCAGTAGCAGTAATCATAATGTTGCAGATGATATTATACATTTACTGCTTAGGCGCAGCATATGTTTATAATTTTAGTGAATATGAGGCCACAAGGCTTGCGTCGTATGAAAGATACATGGGAATCGAGTACATGGCGCTTGGACTTATGGTGAGTTTGGGAACAATCGATCTGATAAATGACAATGTCGAATGGAATTCAACAAAATTTATTATAATAGCTGTGCTCTTCGCTACGATTTTTCCATTTAGCAGGGTGTCAAATTTTCTGGGGCGATACATAATCCGAGATGAGTATGTGATGAGGAGGGCAGAACTCGACGAACTTAAGAATATAATCAATAAACAATGTGACGGGGACGATAAGATATATTACATTTCCCAAGAAAGTAACGGCTATGATTTCTATGTGACAAAATTTAATGCGCGACCTAATTGGGTAGCTAATAATGGATTTACAGGGTGGAGCTTAGGAGGGCCTTTTTATGAAGGGGATATTTGGTATATCAGTATCTCGGCAGAGGAATTAATGCAAAAATTAATTGATGAGGGATACAATTATCTTGCAATTTATCGAGCTAACGATTATTTTATTGAAAACTACGCTGATATTTTTGTAAACGCAGATGAAATTATAGACAATTCTTTATACCTTGTAAATAAAGAAGCAAAGATTTTGGAAAGGTGTGAATAAGCCCGTTGAAGCTTTATTAATATTGAACGGATAGTCACAGGTAGCATCGGCGCTGATGCTGCTTAGTATTCAAGTCGGCTTGTCAAAGAAAACTCTTTTACAGAAAAGTTTTCACACAGCTTTATAAATGAAGGGAAATACATTTATGGATAATTCTTTTAATCCAAAAGTTTCAATTGTCATACCCGTCTACAATGGGTCGGATTACTTGAAAAACGCAATTGATAGCGCCCTCGCGCAAACATATG
>JAAYPH010000161.1 GCA_012519955.1 Candidatus Epulonipiscium sp. | reverse complement strand
TTAAAGAAAGAAAAAATAGAAATAAATTCTTTTCTTATGATTTCCGTGATGTTGCTCCCCGTTGTTTATATATTGCCGTTATTATTTGGAGTGGCGGCAAGTCATTACGGGGCATTAACTTATATCTTTAGATACCTTACGTATATGGTGGTTTTTCTTATGCTCTCGGATATTACAAAAACGAGAAAAGACATTTTCCTTTGGCTGAATATCCTGGGAATCAGCGGCATTATTGCAGCCATTTTAGGTATTGATGCAGGACTTGGGTTAAAACTGAATAATCTTTTTAAATTTAATGGAGTAATCGACGAATACGGTCGTGTGCGAGGGGTTTTACAGTATTCTAACAGCTTCGGAGCCTATATGGGCATTATTTTCTTTATATTAATAGGTCTTAGCCTTATTACAGAGAAAAAATCTTTAAAAGTGTTTTACTCTGCGGCTCAGGTCCTTCCTTTAATTGCTCTTTTAATGACGGTCTCCAGAGGAGCCATTGTATTCGTCCCTGTGATTTATTTATTATTCATCCTTTTGATTCCAACTAAAGAAAAGAGATTGGAAGTGATTCTTTCCTCGATAGCACCAATCATTATTTCACTGCTTTCAGGAAAAATGTTAACGGAAATGGTACATCCTATTCTTAAAGGAGAAGGAGCAGGACTAATTCAAAAAGGATGGATAATTACCGTTATTGCTTTTGTTGCTGCCTATATCCTTTCATTTGTTTTATTAAAAGCCCTTGCGGTACTTTCTAAGGTTTCAACAAAAGTTTATCAAATTGGTATTGCAGCCATGGGGGTCATTGGTGTAGTCGGAGGGGTAGTATTATTTACCTCCGGACTGTATCAAAAAATCCTTCCGGAGTTTTTAGTTCAGCGTTTTACTCAAATAGGTTCTTTAGCCGATATTACCTCCGGCAGAAATAACTTCTACCGGGATGGTCTTCGTATGTTAAAAGATAAGTGGTTACTAGGTGGGGGCGGAAATGCCTGGTCTGCTATGTATAGAAAATACCAGTCCTATTTCTACGGTTCCTCGGAAGCCCACAGCCTCCCGCTTCAGTTTTGGCTTGAAACAGGACTCATTGGCATAATCGTTTTTGTATTTTTTATTGTTGCACTGTTTGTCTTATATTTTAAAAACAGAAAAAGCGAGAATGGGGTAGAGTTAACGGTTCTTTTGATACCTGTTTTAATGCTTTTAAGCCATAGTATTGTAGATTTTAATTTTTCGTATGTTTCCCTTCCTCTTATGAGCTTTGCTCTTATCGGGTGTATGGGTGGTCTAAAGAAAAAAGAGGACTTAAGTTTTTCTGTTACGGCCTGGATGCCGTTAGTACTTGGAGTTGTGTTTATTATCTTCCCGATTTCCTGGCAGATCGGCAGAAATTATGCCGTAAAAGCTACTGCGATCATGAAGCAGGAAAATTTAAAAGCAAATGATGTCTTAGATGCCGTAGAATATATGGAAAAAGCCGTGGATTTTAATGGCTGGAATGCAGATTACATGGTCAGGGAAGGCGATCCTCAGGATGGGGATTTATTATATGACTTAAATACCTTGTATCAGCAGCTTTACAGTTTAGTAGAACAAAACGATCCTGAACAAATAGGCATTGTTGTGCAAAAACAGGCAGCCATCTATCAAAAAGCATATAAGCTGGAACCTTATAATCCTTATATAGCCATGCAATTTGCCCAAATTGTCCTTCAAAACGGAAATATTGAAGAAGGTTTAGCTATAGTGGAAAAAGCATGGACCCTTAATCCTATGTATGAAGGGCGATATCAGGAACTGGCCCAAGCTTATCTCGCAGTAGGGGAATTCTATATCAATCAGGGCAATAAAGAGGCGGCAAAGCCCTACCTTGAAAGAGTGATAAAAGTAGAAAAAGATTTGGAAGAAACCAATAAAATCGCTCTTGAGAAAGTAGAAATGACTGAAAAGACAAAGGAATATATCGAAAAAGCAAAAGGAATGTTATAAAATTTGGTGCCTGTTTGTCCACATTTCCACATTTGTTAACAAATGTGGAAATGTGGACAAACAGGCACCATTTTGCTTTGTCGACCACGCTTGGAATGAGAGTTTCCCAAGCGAACCTCTTTTTTCTAGTCTAAGAAATCCATCTGTTCTTTTCTATGCTCTTGTTTTTCTTTGGTTTTCTTTAAGGTTTCCGGATCCATGTGGTCCGCATTATGACGGAGATAACCTTCCGTGTACTCATAATTTTTCTTTAGGTTTTCCCATTCGTCATTATTTACATTTTCACCATAAGCAATGATATTTTCTAATTTCTCAATTTCTTTTTCTCTAGTTTCCTGCAGTTCTTTTGCCCGTTGAATCTGCTCTTCAGATGCAATATCTGAATGTTGCTCTAGGTGACGCTCTGTTCTTGTATGAGCTTCAACAAGATTTTCTAATTGTTCGATTCTTCTTTTGTTTTCATTGCAGGTCTGATCCTTGCCGCTTCTATCTTTTAATGCTTCATTTTCTTGTGGATTACTATGAAACATGTATTTAGCCTCCTTTTAAAAATAATAGTTCTTTCTTTAATTAGCATTTCACAACTTAAGATTTATCATACAATCAAAGATTGGAATATCAGTCAGGAGCTAAATGGAAATTTTTTATTGACAAAAATAATTTTTTTATATATACTTTGATTATCAAAATATTTGAGTATCAAAAAATACTTGAGGTGATACAGTTTGGAAAAACTTAAAGAAGTTCTCAATCATCTGATGGTAGAAATCTTTAACGATATACTAACCATTGAACAAACCGCTTTAAAGAAAGGTGCTTTTAGCGATTTATCCGTAACGGAAATGCATACCATCGAAGCTATAGGAATGTATCATCCAAGGACCATGTCAGAAGTTGCCCAGGATTTAAAAATTACCGTGGGCACTTTGACCACGGCAATCAATAGGCTGGTGAAAAAAGGTTACGTAGAAAGAAAACGCGTTGAAGATGATAGAAGAATTGTTCAAATAAGCCTGACTAAAAAAGGAAAATTAGCTTACAGAGTTCACGAAAAATTTCATATGGATATGATTCATGCCATGGTAGAAGGGCTGAACCTGGAGAATGAAGAGATATTAGTACACTCTCTTGGGCAATTAAGCGAATTTTTAAAACGGCACTATCATCTTAACGAAACAAAGGAGTCCTAAGATGAATGAAGTCCAAATTATAGGAACAGGGAGCTATGTTCCGGCTCAGATTATCACCAATGATCATTTATCCACTATCGTAGAAACCAATGATGAGTGGATTTCCAGCCGAACCGGCATAAAAGAAAGGAGAATATCAAAAGGAGAAACTACATCCGCTCTTGCTTCCGGTGCCGCTAAAAAAGCCCTGGAAGATGCGGGAATATCTCCCGAAACAATAGACTTAATCATAGTGGCAACCATGACTCCTGACTATTTTATGCCCTCTACAGCTTGTCTTGTTCAAAAAGAAATAAAAGCATATCATGCCACCTGTTTTGATGTATCGGCGGCATGTTCAGGATTTTTATACGCCCTTAATACAGGGTATCAATTTATCAGAAGTGGACAGAGCAACACCGCTTTAATCATTGGGGCGGATACTTATTCAAAAATACTGGATTGGTCTGATAGAAGTACCTGTGTTTTATTTGGAGATGGAGCAGGAGCTGTGGTACTGCAAAAAAGCGAAGACAAAGGGATTATTTCCACCTATACAGGTTCTGACGGCAGAGGAGATACCCTTCTAACCTGTCCTGCTGTGGCAAATAATAATCCATTTAGCCCGGCAACAGATACTCCAAAATCTGTAGTATCCATGAATGGAAAGGAAGTTTTTCGCTTTGCTACAACCATTGTTCCAAAATGTATAGAAGAAGTATTGAAGTCTTCTTCTTACACCACAGAAGATATTAAATATTATGTACTCCATCAGGCCAATGCAAGAATGATGGACTTAATCTCTAAAAAAATGAATATCGACATTGAAAAGTTTTATAAAAACATAGGGAGCTATGGCAACACTTCTGCTGGAAGCATTCCCATAGCTCTGGATGAAATGAATCAAAACGGAATGCTTAAAAAAGGAGATTTACTCATTTTAGTAGGATTTGGAGGGGGCCTGACCTGGGGTTCGGCTCTGCTTCAATGGCATAAATAATAAAAATTTAGGAGGAATTATCATGATATTTGAAAAAATACAAGAAATCATCGTAGAACAATTAGGCGTAGATAAAAACGAAATCAAACCAGAATCTAACTTCCAAGAGGATTTAGACGCAGATTCCTTGGATTTATTCCAAATTGTAATGGCTTTAGAAGAAGCATTTGAATTAGAAATTCCAAGTGAAGATATGGAAAATATTAAAACAGTGCAGGATGCGGTAAATTATATTGAATCTAAACAAGAATAAAAGGTCAGATGAATCCATCTGACTTTTCTTCTAGGAGGTTTAACTATGCATAATTTTTGGAAAGAGATAGGTGTGAAATACCCCATTATTCAAGGGGGAATGGCTTGGATTGCAGACCATGGTTTAGCTGCTGCGGTTTCCAATGCAGGAGGACTTGGGATTATTGCCGCAGCCAATGCACCGGTTTCTTACGTAAGAGACGAAATCAGAAAAACAAAAGAATTAACGGATAAACCTTTTGGTGTCAATATCATGCTTCTTAGTGACAATGCAGAAGAAGTAGCGCATCTGGTTTGTGAAGAAGGGGTAAAGGTGGTTACAACAGGGGCAGGAAATCCCGGAAAATACATGGATATGTGGAAAGCCAACGGCATAAAAGTGATTCCTGTGATCCCTTCCGTGGCTCTTGCAAAAAGAATGGAGCGCTGTGGTGCAGATGCGGTGATTGCTGAAGGGTGTGAGTCAGGAGGCCATGTGGGAGAACTCACTACCATGGCTTTGCTTCCCCAGGTTGTGGATGCAGTCAGTATCCCTGTTATTGGCGCAGGGGGTATAGGAGACGGCAGAGGAATTGCCGCAGCCCTTATGCTTGGCGCAGTGGGCGTACAGGTAGGAACAAGATTCCTGGTGGCAAAAGAATGTACTGTACATCCATCCTATAAAGAAAGAGTGCTAAAAGCAAGCGATATTGATACGGTTGTAACAGGAAGACCAACAGGGCATCCTGTGAGAATCCTAAGAAACCAATTATCCAGAGAACTTTTAAAGCTGGAAAAAATCGCTGCTCCCTTAGAGCAATACGAAGAACTGGGAAAAGGAGCGCTTCCAAGGGCAGCAAAAGAAGGAGATATTGACAGAGGCTCTGTAATGGCAGGACAAATCGCAGGAATGATTACAAAAGAACAGACCTGTGCAGAAATGATAGAAGAAATGTTTAAAGAAGCCAAAGAAATCATAAGGAATCGTCAAGATATCCTTTAATGAAAAATAACCCCTTATTTAGGAGGAATACGATGAAAGCTGCATTTTTATTTGCCGGTCAAGGTTCCCAATATATTGGCATGGGAAAGGATCTGGCAGAAAACATAAAAGAATGTAATGAAGTCTTTGAAGCGGCCAATGAAGTTCTGGACTTTGAGATCAAAGAGTTATGCTTTAACGATCCGGAAGGCAAAATCAATCAAACCCAATATACCCAACCGGCAATTTTAACGGTTAATATAGCGGCCCTAAGGGCAATAGAGAAAGAAATAAAACCTGCGGTTGTTGCAGGGCTTAGCTTAGGAGAGTATTCAGCCCTGGTGGCAGGAGGCATGTTAGACTTTAAAGATGCCGTAAGGCTTGTCAGAAAAAGAGGACAGTATATGGAAGAAGCCGTACC
>JAAYPH010000160.1 GCA_012519955.1 Candidatus Epulonipiscium sp. | reverse complement strand
TGTATTCATGGAGGACTGAATGTTCATATAAAGGTTTTAAGCGGAAAGAACAATCATCATATCATTGAAGCGATGTTTAAAGCATTTGGAAAGGCATTGGATGAAGCCACACAGTTAGATAGCAGAATAGAGGGTGTGCTTTCTACCAAAGGCATTTTGGAGGTATGATATGAGTATTGCGATTATTGATTATGGTATGGGAAATCTTAGAAGTGTCCAAAAAGCTTTTGAATTTTTAGGATACGAAGCTTGGGTTACAGACAATAAAGAAGAAATACGTCAAGCAGAAAAAATTGTCCTTCCGGGAGTGGGAGCATTTCGCGATGCCATTAAGACTTTAAAAGAAAAGAAATTGGACGAAGAGATGTATAGGGCAGTCGAAGAAGATAAACCCTTTTTAGGGATTTGCTTAGGAATGCAATTGGTTTTTGAAAAAAGTTATGAATATGGAGAGTATGAGGGATTGGGGTTATTAAAAGGAAATATAGTAAGACTTCCTAATACTGTAAAAGTTCCTCATATGGGTTGGAATTCCTTAAAGATTGAAAAAAGAGCTCCTTTATTTGAAGGACTGCCGGAAGAGCCATACGTTTATTTCGTCCATTCCTATTATTTAGAGACGGATGCTCCAATTGTATCGGCAACAACCTTCTATGGCAAAGAAATCCAAGTGGCCGCTCAAAGCAAAAATATATATGTCACCCAGTTTCATCCTGAAAAAAGTGGGAATATTGGTCTTAAGATATTAAAGAATTTTGGAGGACTAAAGAATGAGAATTTATCCGGCAATTGATATAAAAGGTGGAAAATGTGTCAGACTGTCTCAAGGACGTTTTGACAATGTAACGGTATACAGTGACAATCCCGTTGAAGTAGCCAGACAATGGGTAAAAGAAGGGGCAACCTTTATCCATATTGTGGATTTAGACGGAGCGTTAATAGGTGAACAGGCAAATAAAAATGTCATTAAAGAAATAGTACAGACTGTCAAAATCCCTGTTCAAACAGGCGGAGGGATTAGAACTCTGGATTCCATTAGGGACAGACTGGCTTTAGGGGTTAATAGAGTTATTATTGGAACGGCGGCGGTTAAAAATCCCGATTTGGTGAGAGATGCGATCAAAACCTTTGGCTCTGACAGAATAGTTGTTGGAATAGATGCTAAAGACGGGAGAGTAGCTGTAGAAGGCTGGGAAGAACTAAGTGATTTATCAGCAGTAGACTTGTGCCTTCAAATGAAAACAATAGGAGTAAAGACGATTGTTTATACAGATATCTCCAAAGATGGCATGCTCTGTGGCATCAATATTGAATCTACAAAAGAACTGATCACTAAAACGAATCTGGATATTATTGCTTCCGGGGGAGTAGCTTCTTTAGCGGATTTAGAAGAAGTAAGCAAGATTGGTGCGGAAGGCGTTATTATTGGGAAGGCTCTTTATCAAGGCAGTGTAGATTTAGCTCAGGCGATTAAGCGATTTGAATCGAGGTGAAACCATGCATACAAAGCGAATCATTCCTTGCTTAGACGTTAACAATGGAAGGGTTGTAAAAGGAGTTAATTTCGTTAATTTAGTTGATGCAGGAGATCCTGTTGAAATTGCCTCCGCCTATAATGAAGCGATGGCCGATGAAATAGTATTTTTGGATATTACTGCTTCATCAGATGACAGAAGAATTATGATAGATGTTGTTGCAAAAACAGCAGAAAAAGTATTTATACCCCTTACCGTTGGAGGCGGCATTAGAAGTATCGAAGATTTTAGAAATATATTGAGTGCAGGAGCAGATAAAGTTTCTGTTAATTCCGCCGCCTTAAAACGCCCGGAGCTTATTACAGAGGCAGCAGAGCGTTTTGGCAGTCAATGTGTTGTTGTGGCGATAGATGCTAAGAGAAGAACGGACGGTTCAGGTTGGGATGTCTATTTAAACGGAGGCCGTGTCAATACTGGTAAGGATGCTGTAGAGTGGGCAATAGAAGCAGAAAAAAGAGGAGCGGGAGAAATCCTGCTGACAAGTATGGATTGTGACGGAACGAAAGCAGGATATGATTTAGAACTTACGAAAGCTATTTCTGAAGCCGTTTCTATTCCTGTTATTGCCTCAGGTGGTGCAGGAACTATGGAGCATTTTTATGAGGCATTAACTGAAGGAGGAGCTGATGCGGCATTGGCAGCATCTCTGTTTCACTTTAAAGAAATGGAGATCAAAGATTTAAAAGAATATCTTAAGAATAAAGCTGTGCCGGTAAGAATATAATTGGTAATTAGCGGATAGGAGGACAAAAAGATATGGAGATCTTCAACGAAATAAAATTTGACTCGCAGGGGTTAATACCTGCAATCACTCAAGACATACACACAAAAGAAGTATTAATGGTAGCTTATATGAATAAAGAAGCACTGAAAAAAACATTAGAAACCGGGAATGCTCATTATTACAGCCGAAGCAGGAACAAATTATGGCTTAAAGGAGAAACCTCCGGACATTTTCAAAGAGTAAAAGAGATTTCAATTGACTGCGATTTAGATGCGATTTTAATGCAAGTAGAACAGGTGGGAGCTGCATGCCATACCGGACACCAGTCTTGTTTCTATCGCTCCCTAAAAAACAATGAATTAATTGAAAAACAAGCAAATACCCAAGATCATAATAAATTTGAAGTATTACAGCAAGTATATGATGTGATTGTAGATAGAAGAAAAAATCCCAAAGAAGGCTCTTATACAAATTATCTTTTTGATAAAGGCATAGATAAAATGTTAAAAAAGGTTGGGGAAGAATCTGCTGAGGTCATCATTGCTTCAAAAAACAATGACAAAGCTGAAATCACTTATGAAATGTCGGATCTTTTATATCATTTAATGGTTGTGATGGTACAGACAGGAGTTCAATGGGAAGATCTTTGTAATGAATTAATGAAGAGAAGATAAAAAATGGGAAGTTATTAAGAATAAATATTTATAACCATTCTGGCACAAAATAATCCATATGAGAAAAAGATTTATTATATATGGATTAGCAGGATGGTGTATGGAAATTCTATGGACAGGGCTAGGTTCTCTGCTTAATGGAAATATCGTTTTAGAAGGCGGAACATATATTTGGATGTTCCCAATATACGGATTAGCCGTTTTTTTTGAACCAATTCATGATAACATAAGAAGCTGGCCGGTTATTTTCCGAGGAGGTGTATACACCGTTTTAATTTTTTTGGTTGAATATTTAACCGGTTGGGCTTTACAAAAGCTTATTGGAGTTTGCCCTTGGGATTATAGTGGAACACCTTATTCGATCAATGGATTTATTCGTTTAGATTATGCCCCGGTTTGGTTTGGGGCAGGCCTAATATTTGAAAAGCTTCACGATCAGCTCATTAATATTGGTTTAACAAAAACATAATTATTATTTCAAGCACTATTCCTTTGGAAAGTGCTTTTTTATTACATAGGAAATTTTTCTGAATTTCCTATGTAATAAAAAGCCTTTAGGGCAGAATACACACTCGCGCGTATGGTATTTTGTCGGCTTTTCCGACCGCGCTTGGCGCAAGAGTTTCGTAATCGAAACTCTTTTTTGATTCATAAAAATGAAGAAT